>JAIWNQ010000085.1 GCA_020216745.1 Candidatus Hydrogenedens sp. | reverse complement strand
CTCGTGAGTAGAGACCTGCACCTGGGTCGGTAAGGAAAATAGTGTTATTAACTGCATAGACGAAACTTCCAACATCGTTATGATTGTGGGGTTCATTATTACTACCTGCTTTACAGATAACGATATATGTGTTTCCATTATTATCTTTTGAAACCAATCTTGCGATACCTGATTTGGGCAAGTAGGTGCTTTCAATGGGGATTTCTTGTTTGGGTTGTTGAGAATAAGGGTAGGACCAGAGGATATTGCGAATAATATCTCCAAAATGCCAGTGTGTTGGTGAAGGATTAGCAAGTACATGTAGGTAATCTACATTTAATTGTTCTCCCAATTTATGGTAAATGAACGGATGAGATGTAGAAGAAAGTCGGTCGTAAGCGGAGAAGCGTTCTGCTAACCGATGTGTGATGAAAGCATGTGGATAAAATTGAGATGGAGCGTCAGAGAAACTGGCAAATTGTCCATTTCCTAAATAAACAACATAGGGATAGAAGGCAATCTGGTAAAGTCGGGGGTTCTGCATAATATTGACATTTCCATCGGTTGCTTCGTAAAGCAGTTCCCCAAAACTGACGTAATGTGTGAGTCCGTAGTTCCAGTAGGAAATACCTTCCAGACAACCGCCATCTTCTGCAAAACCGTTTTTCACGAAGCGGGCTAATTGATTCGTAACGAGGGTAATGGCTTTGCGCAGGATTTGTTCGTTTTCTTCCAGTATGATAAAACATTCGCCGATAGACCCAGCACAAACACCTGTCCAGTTATTTCGTCCATGAACCCAGCCATATTTATCTTCGGAATAAAAGAGATACGGTTGCATAACCCTTTTTTTGACTTCGTAGCGTATTCTTTTTTTTATTTCATCTGACAATTTATCTTCTAAGAAAAGCAATGTATGGGCTAATTGGGTAGCGGTTTCAGCAGAAAAAAGGTCAACATACGTATATTTCTCTTGCCGTTCATGAGCAGGAACGACCCAGGAAGATTCTTCGCAGATGTCCCAGATTAGGTCATTAAGAAGAGGAAGTAATGAATCGTCATTTTCAAAATAAATAAGTAAGGTGGTTGCGGAAAGCATAGACCTTTTCAGGAAATAAGGCTTTTCATATTTTTTACGGTCTCCTGTTCTTTGATATTCTCTGTATAAGGTATATGTTGTTAGAGGGATTGTTGTCTGTTCATGTAGAAGTTCCTTTGCCCATTTGAGACCCGCTCTCCCGTTTTCTGTTTGGGTAAATACCCCTTTATCCACAGTAAATCTCTCTTTGATAAGCCTATCGTGGGAGGTGTTTATTGAAACCTTGGTAAAATCTGTGTTTAATCCCAGAATTGCTTGAAATTCTTCTTCGGAAAATATAGAAGAGCATAGTAAAAAAATGATAATAGGTAGTGTGTAGATAGTGTTTTTGATTTTAAGAGGAATTGTATTTTTCATATCCCTTTCCTTTTTATTTCATGGTTTATTTTAGTGATATAATACCATTTTATATATATAAAATATGTAATGAGCAACAAAGATAATGTGAAAGAGAATTCTAAAAGATAACATTCATATATTGGAATAAAAGATATGAAAATTGTTATTGCAGGTGCGGGTAGAGCAGGTTCGCTATTGGCGGAGATGCTTTACAAGGATAATGATGTTACCGTGATAGATTACGACAAATCAGTACTTGACGATTTAACAGGAAGGGTCGACGTCGGCACACGGTTAGGTAATGCTCAAGACCCATCATTAATACAGGAGGTAATAAGTGGTGGATGTGACCTTTTCATTGCAACATTGGGGGATGATAGGGCAAATATAATTGCAAGTAGTTGCGCAAAAAACTTAGGTGCGGTGAGTGTGTCTGCTTTGATTTCAGACATGGTCTATATTAATAATGCATTTTTATATGAGAGCATTCTGGGGATTGATTATTTCTTGTCGCCAGACCAATTGGCTGCAACGGATATTGCGAGTTTTACTGAATCGCCAGGGCTATTGGTTTCAGAAGAGTATGGAAATGACCGTATCCAATTTTATGAATTGAGGGTCTGGAACCAATTTAAGGAAAGTGGAAAGACTTTGAAGGAGGTAATGGATGTAATTAGAGAAAAGTTAGTTGTTGGGTATATAAAATCAGGGAAGCAGGTGGATGTGCCTACAGGAGAAACACAGATAAAGTGTGGAGATATTTTAGGAATTTTTGGGAAACGTGATGGCATAGCACGTGCAGTAAAGGTATTTACAGGGGATTGGGATAAGAAGAAAAGAGTTATTATTTTAGGTGGAACACCTATAACTGTTCAGATTATTAGAGCATTAAAAGATAAAGTTTCTGTGATTAAATTATTTGAGAAAGATAAACAACGGGCAGAGGAGTTGTCGCAGATACTTTCTAAATATAAAATGGATATTATAAATGATGACCCATTGAGCAATCGCTCTCAATTGATAGCGGTAAAGGATTTTGATGTATTCATTGCACCGACCCATGATGATGAACGGAATGTAGTGGCAGCATCTTTAGCGAAGGACATAGGTATCCCTTATGTGGTAAGTGTTATATATAATAAACAGTTTGGTGAATTAGTAGACCGTTTTGGAATTGATTACTCGGTAATTCCATACTACAGTTTTGTTAATAAGGTATTGCGAATTGTATATCAAAATACGGTAAAACATTTATTGAATATACGGGGTATTGAAATTGCCGAATATGAGATTAAAAAATCCTTTAAGTTTCTTAATCGTGCTCTTAAAGATATTCGATTTGACATTGGTTGTGTGGTTGCAGGAATAATTCGTGAAGAACAGCCAATAATTCCTACAGGAACCGATGTGATAAAGGAAGGTGATCGGGTAGTTATTGTAACAAAGGCTGAAAAATTTAATGACGTGAGTAAATTATTTAAATGATAGATTTATATGGGACTTGAAGAACTAATTTTTATATAGAAAACGGTAATCAAAATGAATTACTTTCAATTAATTAATTATTTAGGAAGACTTCTAATCGGATATGCTTTTGTTTTTTTGTTATTATTAGTTCCCGCTATAGCCTATCATGAGACAGATATTATTCCTTATATTTTAGAGTCCTTTATGTATGTGTTTTTAATCGGAGTATTAGGTATTGTATCTACCTTCCGAAAAAGTAAGGCGGAGGAGGAGCGTTTTTTAATTAAGGAATCGTTAGCCTTAGTGGGGTTAGGATGGATATTAATTACTATTTGTGGTTCTTTTCCATTTTACTTATCTGGCCATCTTTCACTAATGGATGCTATTTTTGAGTCCGTATCTGGGTTTACAACTACAGGCTCTACAGTAGTGAAGGATATAGAGACTTTCCCGAAAACATTACTTTTTTGGCGAGCTTTTACTCATTTTTTAGGTGGAATGGGAATTGTGGTTATGTTTATTGCAGTGCTCCCCTACTTAGGGGCAGGAGGTCGTCTGCTTCTCAAATCTGAATCTTTTGTACCCGATGTAAAATTCATTAGACCCAGAGTGAAAGAGACTTTGAAACAATTGTTGTTCGTTTATATCTCGCTGACAACTATTCAATGTATTCTTTTAATGTTATTTGGAATGAGTTTGTTTGATGCGGTATGTCATGCCTTTGCAACATTAGCCAGTGGGGGATTTTCGACAAGGCAGATGAGTATTGGGGCATATAATAGTCTGCCGATAGAAATAATTACTATTTTTTTTATGCTTTGTGCAGGCACAAACTTTGGATTGTTCTTTCTTCTCTATCAAAGGAATATTCGGGCTTTTTTTCAAAATATAGAATGGCGGGCGTATATATCTATCTGGTTTTTCTCAATTGTATTTTTAACTATTTGTGTAATGGGGTATCACGGGACTTTCTCTTTAGATAAAAGTGAATTTTTACATTATTCTTTTGGTAAAGCCCTTCGAAGTGTATCTTTCACAGTTACATCCTTAATGACGGATACAGGTTTTACAACAGAAGATTATGACTCATGGCCTTATTTTGCAAGATGGGCTCTTGTGATACTGATGATTATAGGTGGGTCAGCAGGTTCAACCTCAGGGGGATTGAAAATAATTCGTGTAGTTATCCTACTTAAATTCTTATTAAATAGGATACAATCCATTTTCCAACCCAGGGTAATAAAGGCAATCCATTTAGGAGAACAGGCAATTGACGATGATGTTCAGAAATCTGTTTTGAGTTATTTTGCTCTATATGTATCCGTCTTTGTTATAGGTAGTCTTATTTTGTGTTGGATTGGGTTGCCAATAGTAACTTCTATATCATCAGTGGCTGCGTCGTTGAATGGTTGTGGTCCTGGATTAGAATATGTTGGAGGTGTTGAAGATTTTTCTGCGGTTCCTATTTTAGGTAAAGGGGTGTTATGTATGTTAATGTTGATGGGTCGGTTGGAGATATATGCAATATTGGTGTTATTTTTCCCTTCATTTTGGCGGGGTAAATAGTAGAATATAAACAATAATATTTAAATCTTCCTATTCTTTACTCAACTTATTCCAAATCTATTTCTAATTCTAAATTTATAGCAAATCGATGGAAAGGTTTTCTAATTTATATGAGGCATACAATAAAAATACCAAAATTGTTTTTAAGTGACATTTTTTGTCATTTCTTTTCAGGCGATATTTATTTACAAAATTAATAATAATTATATTTATTTTTTTATCTTATTGATATTTAATAATTTAAAGATAGACTATTTATATTTTACCATTCCTTTATTTCTTGGCATAATAATTGTTATACAATTACAACTACAATTTAATAATTTGCCTTGGTAACCCGGGTATCAAGGTAAGAAAAGTTTAACAAAAAATTAAACCCAAATTAAGGAGAAGTATTATGAAAAACAAAGGTTTTACACTTATCGAATTGATGATTGTAGTAGCAATCATCGCTATTATCGCAGCGATTGCGATTCCCAACCTGCTTCGTTCACGGTTGCAATCCAATGAATCAGCAGCAATTAGTAATTTAAAAGCCATTGTTGGTGCAGAAGTAGCCTATAACTCTGCAAATGGTTCTTATACGGGTGATTTTGCAGACCTTACAGGTGCAACACCTCCGTTCTTAGAAGGAAACTGGGCTGGCATTAAGCAAGGTTATCAATTTACTCTGGCTTCTCCAGGGCCGAATAACTTTACCTGCAATGCAGACCCGAGTGAACCTGGGGTAAGTGGTAATCGTTATTTCTATACAGATGCCAGTGGTGTAATCCGCTTCAATACAGGTGGACAGGCTGGCGCTGGTGACCCGCCCATCGGAGAGCAATAATCGTAGTTTAGCCATTAACCCGCTAATCAGTGGGTTGTGTTGGTGCTGAGGTATGATGGCGGAACCCGGTGACCGCCATCATACTGTAATAAATAGGCAAACAAATGATGGGTACAAAAAATGTGTGTGGTATGTAAAAAGAAAAGAGTCATTGCTGGATTTACCTTAATTGAAATTAGTATTGTCGTTTTAATTATCTCTGTGCTTGCAGCAATAACCATCCCCGCATTAATCCGTTCACGGATCCATGCCAACGAAGCATCAACTATTTGGAATTTAAGGGCAATTTCGACAGCTCAAGTATCATTTTATTCATCTCATAATACCTATGGTAGTTTTGATAGTCTTGTTAATGGGATGCCAACGACACCAATAACAAGGTATTTAGATGAGTCATGGAGTGAAGGTTGTATTCGACAGGGTTATGTTTATTCGATGCCTGAAGCCACGAATGTTCGTTTTGTTTGTTATGCTTCCCCTGAAACGTTGGGTTATTCTGGAAATCGATATTTTAGGGTAGACCACACGGGCATTATAAGATATAATGAGACTCAATTGCCTTCGGATAGTGACCCTGTTATTGGAGACCCACCCAACTAATAAAGTACCTTTTGAACAAGAGAGCGTGACTAAATTTGTTGAGAGAGTAATGAGTGTTTTTATTTATTTCGTAATAAAAAAGAATGGAGTGTATCTATCATTTTCTCACGGGGAATCGTCACCTGACTTATAGTTCCTGCTTCTCTGTATTGCTCTCTATCTTTAATATTTTCACGGGCTTTTTCGCCATAGTACAAATCTTTGATACAAACTTCTCCGCGTTTAAGTTCATCTTCACCTAAAATAATCGCTGTGGGAATATTATAGTGGTTGGCATGAGATAATTGTTCACCTAAGGTTTCTTTCGTTTTTTTACCGAGATATACGGATACTCTGAATCCTGCATTTCGTAGTTCTTTTGCGATTGCTAATGCTTCACGAATAGGAACTTTCCCAACGCGAGTAATGATTACATCATACGGAGTTAGATTCCTTTCAAAAAGATTTAGTTCCTCCATTGCACTAATTAATCTATCCAGCCCGATTGACATACCTGTACATGGGATAAGTTTATCTGTAAAACGTGAAACCAAGGTATCATACCTACCACCACCCATAACAGAACCTATGTGGGGAGCATCTGTGAGAATCATTTCGAACACGGGTCCAGAATAGTAATCCAAACCACGAGTTAGAGATGGAGAAAATATGGCTTCCCTGTCAGAGATATCCAGTGCTGTTAGGTATTCATCTAATTCTTCCATGGTTTCTATGGCATGCTGGGCTTCAGAACTTTCAGGCAATTGTTGTTTTAATTGGACAAGGATTTCTTTTCGTGTTTCAGCTTTGATATTTATGAAATTAAGTATCTTGTTAATTACAGGTTCAGATAATCCTACACCTTTTATAGGGTCACCGGACTCGTCAATTCTCCCCTGCCCTAATTCTTTGCGGACATTATCTATACCTACCTTTTGAAGTTTATCGATAACTCGTAGAACATGTTTTTGTGTCTCTTCGTTTATTATGTTGTTGAAAATAAGGAGGGCATCAATAAGTTTTCTATTATTGATGTGAACACGAAAATTTTTAAATCCCAGGGTTTTCATAATTTCAACCATGACAGCCACAATTTCTGCATCGGCAGATATATTTGGGGTACCTGCGATGTCTACATCCATTTGAACAAACTCTCGATACCTGCCTATCCCTGGTTTATCAGCACGCCAGACAGAACCGATAGTATACCTTCGGAATGGGAGCTTGATAATGTCAGGGTATTGGGCTATTATTCTTGCAAATGGGACTGTATGGTCAAAACGAAGGGCTGACTTTTCACCCTCGGGGGTTTCTAAAAAAAATATTTCTTTGTTGATATTTTCACCGCCAGGACCGAGTAGAATTTCTTTCAGTTCAATTGCAGGTGTTTCAATGAATGAAAAACCATATTTTTCATAGACATTACTTATTACTTGCTTGACTTTATTTCGGATAAAGCTTTTGGGAGGAAGGTGATCTTGAAAACCTTTTAACAATCTTGGTTCTATAAACTTTTTCTGCATTATGAACTCCTGATTTTAAGAATCTGTTTTATTATGAGTTGAAATATTTCGTTCCAAATATTCTTTATTGTAATAGTTTATCTGGTTTTTAATCCAATAGTGAAACATTTAAACGGATTATTGGGTCTTTATTATAAATTCCTTTTTCTTCTGTTACTTTGGACTAATGCGGTTACAATTACGAAGCATTAGTCCTTTTCTTTTTTGAGGTAAATAATTTTTTTGGGGAGGTAAGAAAATGGAAAAATTGATTAGCAATTCTTTTATGTTGGAAGACTGTCCCCTTCTGGATGGCGTTATATTGAGTAAATCCATGCTTTAGGATACCAACAACAGTTGCAAACTCAGAATTATTGATAGATTGTGGAATATTTTGTATTCCTAATGGACGTGCAATACGCACAGGTGTATTAAAACATTTTTTTACAAGGATATCAAAGTTTTTTAATTGGGCTCCACCACCTGCTAAGACGACACCTCCAATAAATGTATTTTCCAGTTTTTTAATATCTATTTCTTGTTTTAAGGTATGAACCATTTCTTGTGCACGTGCAAATATGACACCTTCTAATTCCATTTTGGGGATATTCCGACTGAAACCATCCAAGGCACTTTGTAAGTGAACGGGATTGTTTTTTCTTTCACTGGATAAGGATAAAGTTGA
The DNA here is from genome assembly GCA_020216745.1 of Candidatus Hydrogenedens sp. Taxonomy (GTDB): domain Bacteria; phylum Hydrogenedentota; class Hydrogenedentia; order Hydrogenedentales; family Hydrogenedentaceae; genus Hydrogenedens. The sequence goes on along the minus strand of JAIWNQ010000085.1, from coordinate 1,955 downwards.
GCCTGAGATATTTTTTAATTCAGAAACAGCAGGTGATGCGATGTTTGGGTTGTTTATCAATTCACTTGAGATGCCGTAATCATATATCAATTTGTTTGCTTCATCAAAAGTCACCTTTAATAAGGCGGTAACATCGCGAGTTAAGAAAATAGTTCCGAAGTCGAAGGTAGATGCATACAATAGTTTATGTTCTGAAAAAACAGCCATGTTTGTCGTCGTTTTTCCGAGGTCAATTATTAATGCGCCGAGTTCAAATTCTTCGGGGGTTAAAGAACCTAACGCTGTTGCAATAGGACTATAGATGAAGTGGTCAATTACGGAGTGGGTCGGGGTTAATACACTCTCTATACAATTTCGAATGTTTTCAATAATAACTTTTGGAATCAGCGTAGCATGTAATCGAATTTTTAATTGATTCGCTTTCATTCCAAGTGGTTGAGAAACACCAATATTATCGATATACCACTCGTATGAAGTAACAGAGGTAATCAGTTCCTTTTCGTGCTTGTTCAGTTCTCGCTGAGCCATATCAAATGCTTGATACATGTGCTCTTCTGTTATTTCCTCATTTTTTAACCGAACCACTCCTTCCTTGGTTTGTGTTTCAGCACGTGGTGTATTAATTCCTATAGAAATAAGTTTTGGAGGAACTTTATTATTTTTTTGATAAGCCATACTGATGGCATGATGTAATGCCTGACGTGTTGCATCTATATCTTGAATAATTCCTTTGGATATAGCACTTTCTGTTGGGCTGGTGCCATAACCAAGTATTACAATACTACCTTCTTTGTTCTGTTCACCTATAAGCACACGGATAGCATTAGAACCGAAATCAATAGCAATAACACGTATGGGTTTCTGAAACAGTTTTAACATTTATACCTCGCCATAAAATAAATCTGTTACTTGTTGTTCTGGTCTGCAATTGCAAGAATTGTCTATATTTTTATTCAACGATTTTGCGGACATAGGGTCTAATGTTTTCATCGTTTCTTCAAGTTTAACGACAATTAATTCTCGTTCTTTTATCTGATATTCAAGTAATTTCAATTGCTGTTCTTTTTCATATTTTATAGACTCGAGGGTTTCCATTCTTTGCAGAAGTGTTCTTGTTTGATTTTCGGAATCTTGGATTGAATCCTGTAATAAGAGGATACTTTGATTGCATTCGTGAATTGTGTTTTCTGTTGTTATAGCATCTTCTTCATATTTTTTAAGATTTAAAAGTTCGGTTTCTTTTTGGTGTTCTAATTCAGCTATTTTCTTCTCAATCTCTGTAATGCTATTTTTAGTGTCTGTTATCCTATTTTCTATTTGATTTTTTTCTTGTAATGTGTTTTGTAATAATCTTTCTTGTTCCTTCATTTCCATCTTTATTGTTTCAACTTCTGTTTTGCAGATATTCATCTGCTCCTGCACTTGAGTTATCTCTGAGTTTATTGTGTCAAGTTGAAATTCAGTTCGGCGTAAATCTGTCTTTGCTTTGTCTACTTCTAATTTTGCCATTTCTGTAGCAAGTTCGATTGCCTTAATTTTTGCGGTTTCAGGGGTTCCCTCTATTATAGCCTTTAGGGTGTCTTGAATAAGGGCTTTAATGGCTTCGTTGGGAAGCTGAGTGATATTTTCTAATAGTGAATTGATGTCGGACGGGGCGGACAAGTCGGACAAGTCGGACAAGTCGGACGAAGCGGACGGAGTAGACGGGACGGATGAAGCGGACAAGTCAGACGAATCAGACAAGTCGGACGAATCGGAGGGAGTAGACGGGACGGATGAAGCGGACAAGTCAGACGAATCAGACAAGTCGGACGAAGCGGACGGAGTAGACGGGACGGATGAAGCGGACAAGTCGGACGGGACAGACAAGTCAGACGGGGTTGGTGTTTCTTCAGATTTTTGTTCTTCAATTATAGTCTTTTCTATATTTTCATCATTTTCATCCGCTGGAATAG
>JAIWNQ010000084.1 GCA_020216745.1 Candidatus Hydrogenedens sp. | reverse complement strand
TGTATGATTCTATGGTTGTTGGGATTGGTTCTTCATCATCATATATGAGACGAATACCTAATTTGTTATAATCTTCTGTTATCTTCTTATATGTTTTCTGCCATTGTTCAAACATAGTCTTGTAAGGCTTTCCTGTCAAGAAATCAGCCACAATACAACAGAGGAGTGAATACAATTCTAATGTCGGTTCGATAGATAAAGGTGCTTTACCTATTCTATCTGCGGAATAAATAATCCGTGCCATATCTAAAAATAGATTTTTTAAACCATCCTGATGGTTTGTTGCTGAAATCTCAACACAGTTTGATAAAATCGACATGGCAGAATATACCCAACTACGAGTATCATTAAGGGTTTTACTTTCTTCTATTGTCTTTCTTAAGTTTGTAAGTTGTGGAGAAATTTTTCTTCCTAATTCTATAATTTCCATTTCTAAATTAACTGTCATAGTTTCGGAAATTTTATTCTCTTGCTCTACATTAGATTCCGATGGTTGAATTTTTTCTTCTTTCGGTACTTCATCATTTGAAGAGTAACTCATTTTTTTAAATAGAGTTTTCCCATGGGTTAGGAATGACCTTGAACGATTTCCAATTCTCACTAATTATTCCTCCAAAATTATGTTTTTATATAAATCGATATACATTATATAGTATTACACGATAGAAACACTACTATATATAATAAAATATTACAGCAAATAAATAAAAACAAAATATATTTTATTATTTTATATTGTAATTTTTTAGAAGAGGCTCACCCAATTTTTCACAGAGGTAATTTATTTCAATTTTGGCAAATATTTTTTGGTTATCAATGTTTCTTCGGGACAAGATAATAATCAAATTTTACCTTTGGTATTTGTTAATACAAATATAATTTTGGTACAATATTTTTTGAATTATAAAGGCCCCTTCATCTAGCGGTTTAGGATGCAGGATTCTCAGTCCTGTCACACGGGTTCGAATCCCGTAGGGGCTGCCACTTTTTATAAAGTAAAAAGTAAATGGATTGTGGGTAATGCAAATTCGGTTGTTGTTATTTAAGGGCTGTCCATCTGGACCTAAAGCGGAAGGGGTATTAAAAGAAGTATTGGCTGAGGAACATATTTCCGCACCTATTGAAATTGTTGATGTTCCAGACATAGCCACAGCAATTCGTGAACATTTTTTAGGTTCTCCTACGATACAAATAAATGGACTTGATATTGAGCCTACCCGACAAAACGACCCCCCTTGTCACGGTTGCCGATTATACCGTACTTCTGAAGGAACAAGCGGTGTCCCACCAAAAGAACTTATTCGGTCTGCTCTTCATCGTGCTTTACAAAGTGAAAAATAGTTTTTGAAACATTTTGGAAGAGAGTATAATTTTTTCAGTGCTTATTAAATTTCTTTATACCGTAAGGAGATAATAATGAAACGTAATAGTGTATTTATCATCTTATTGCTATTTGTTCAGATAATTTCTTATACCGATTCATCTCCTCTATTACCCATAGATGAAACACCTGAACAAAGAGATGCACGATTAGCATGGTGGCGTGAAGCACGGTTTGGCATGTTTATTCACTGGGGACCTGTCAGTGTAAATGGAACAGAAATCAGCTGGTCACGCATTGGTCATCCTCATGACCATCCGGGGATGGAGACTGTCCCCCCGGAGGTATATGACAATTTGTATAAAAAATTTAACCCTATAAAATTTAATGCAGATGCGTGGATGGAAATAGCAAAAGAGGCAGGAATGAAATATGTTGTTTTTGTAGCAAAACATCATGATGGTTTTTCGATGTGGCATACTCATCTGCGACCTGAATATAGCATAAAAGAGACTCCATTTGAACGTGATATATGTAAAGAGATTGCTGATTCTGTGCATCGATACGGATTAAAATTAGGTTGGTACTATTCTACGCGAGATTGGACACATCCTGATTATTTAGTCGGGGATAATCACAAATATGATGAATTTTATCGAGGACAGATTAAAGAACTATTAAGCAATTATGGTCGGGTTGATATATTATGGTTTGACCATGTTGCTGGTAATTGGCACCATTATGATTTTAGAAGTCTCTTCGACATGATGTATCAACTCCAACCATGGGTAATTGTTAATAACCGAGTTGCACGATTTGTTTATCCTCCTAAAGATAAACCTACTCTGGAAATTGAAAAACTTACCAGAGGCGATTTTGACACCCCAGAGCAACAGATTGGTACTTTTCAGAATACTCGTCCCTGGGAATCCTGTATTACCATTACTGAATGCAAAGATGGTGGAGGCTGGTCTTATCGGCCTGAGTGTCGTGTACGTTCTGCTAAAGAGTGTATTCAGATGCTTGTTAATTGTGTTTGTGGAGATGGCAATTTATTATTAAATGTAGGACCAACACCTGAAGGTGAAATTGTTCCAGAGCAAGTTGCTGTATTAAAAGAGATTGGTAAATGGTTAGATAAGTATGGAGAAAGTGTTTATAGTACTCGTGGTGGACCTTATCTTAATGGGACATGGGGCGGTTCCACTTATAAAGGAACTTATATTTACGTTCATATTCTAAAATGGGATAAAGATAAACTTACTTTGCCTCCACTCAAATCAAAAATAATAAATAACACTATTTTAACAGGGGAACATGTAACCGTAACCCAAACTAATGACAGTGTCCTGATTAAAACTGAAAAACCCTTAGAGGATTCAACAGATACCATTATTAAATTAGAGTTAGACAAGCCAGCCAATGAAGAGATGTCGGAAGGGAAACCTTTAAGTCTCTTTTAATTCACAGATATGTTATATACATTACATTCATGTGCCTGTTTTTCTATAAGACAAAAATTTGATATTGTTATGATTGTAAAATAAGAAATTCAATTTGATAAAATATGAGATATTCAAGTATAATTTTCCCACAAGTTGAGGCAAATTAAACCTAAAATAAGGAGAACAACGATAACAAAGCCGTCTGAAGACACGGTGCGTGTGAATGAAGAAATTAGGGCTCCGCAGGTACGAGTAATTGATGAAAAAGGGGTTCAGTTAGGTATCATGAGCACGAAAGATGCTCTGAGAGAAGCCGAGTTTCGGGAACTGGACCTCGTAGAGGTAGCACCCAATGCCACACCACCGGTATGCAGAATAATGGATTATGGGAAATTCCGTTATGAGCAAAAAAGGAGAGCCCGTGAAGCGAAGAAGAAACAACATGTTGTTGTTGTAAAAGAGATAAAATTAAGACCAAAGATAGACAAGCATGATTTTGAATATAAACTAAAACATATACGTGAATTTCTCCAAGAAGGAGATAAGGTAAAGGTTTCCGTGGTATTCAGAGGTAGAGAATATGAGCATCCAGAATTTGCTTATGATGTGCTTAAGCAAATTATAGAATCCACAAAAGACCTTTGTGGTGAACAATATTCCCTTGAAAATTGTCGTCCTGAAGATAAGTCATTGACATTGACACTGACTCCGGGCAAGATCAGTTAAACGGAGACAATTTTTAGGAGCGCTTCTCACCACCGAATAATATTAACCCGATTTTTTTGAGTTATATTAAATTAAAAAGGAGTTAAAAAATGAAGGTAAAAACAAAACGTAGTGCCTACAAGCGATTTAAGGTTACTAAGGATGGAAAAGTCTTGAGACACAAGGCATATAATCGCCATCTCAAAACTACAAAATCAGCGAAGAAAAAGAGACACCTGAGAAAACCGTCGTTGGTCTCATCTGTTGAAGCAAAACAAGTGAAATTGATGCTCCCTTACGCATAAATTTCGACTATTGTTTGTTCTATAGATAGAGGTTCATGTTTTCGGAACACGCCTCCGAAACATAAACGTTAACTTAAATAAAAACAGGAGAAAGAGCAATGCCAAGAGCAACCAACAACCCAGCCTCACGTGACCGCAGACGTAAGGTATTAAAGCAAGCTGAAGGCTATCGTGGAAGTCATCACCGGTTATTTAAGACGGCGAAACAAGCGGTAGACCATGCGGGAAAATATGCATATCGGGACCGCAAAGCAAAGAAAAGGGAAATTCGTGCATTATGGATTGCAAGAATTAATGCGGCTGCCCGTAATTATGGATTAAGTTACAATCGTTTGGTTTTTGGTTTACATAAAGCGGGAATGGATGTAAATCGCAAAATGATAGCGGATCTTGCTGTAAAAGATGAAGAGGCGTTCGCTAAGTTAATTGAGATTGCAAAATCAGCAATTGCAGGCGAAATAGTAAGAACTGATGAACAGCAGATATTTGAAGTTATCCAAAATCCGACTGAATCAACTGAATCATCAGAAAACGCCTCGTCATAATCGCAGGCGTATAAATTATGCGGATTGTTCCAGCTATAGATATTCGAGGGGGAAAATGTGTTAATTTGGTTCAAGGGGATTATGGTAAGGAGACGATTTTCTCCGATGACCCTCTGGAACAAGCCAAGATATGGTGGCGGGAATTGCAAGATGGGATTCTTCATATTGTAGATTTAGATGGTGCAAAATCTGGCAAATGTGAGATATTGCCTTTCTTAAAGAAATTGGGAGAATTAGGTATCCCTTACGAAGTCGGTGGTGGTATCCGTTCTTTAGACACAATAGAAACCATTATTTCCGCAAATGCAACACGTGTTATTTTAGGTACTGCTGTTATAGAAAATCCCGAATTGATCCAAATCTCTACACAACGATGGCAAGAGAAAATTGTTGTGGCAATTGATGCTAAGAATGGCAAGTTATCTCTTGAAGGGTGGACAAAAGATACAAACTATTCCGCCTTAGAAATAGCACAATTTGCTGAAAAGGCAGGTGCTTCAAGAATTATTTATACTGACATACTCTCTGATGGTATGATGAAGGGTCCAAATTTTGAGACAACTCGAATAATTGCTGAGACGGTACAGATTCCAGTTACGATGTCTGGTGGTGTTTCTTCTTTGGGCGATATACAAAAAGCAAAATCTCTGGAACGGTATGGTATAGATGAGATTATCGTTGGAAGAGCGTTATACTTAAAGAAATTTTCTATTTCGGACGCAAAAAAGATATTAAGTGCTGATTCATTGATGGAGAACACGTAAGTGACACTTCACTTAGGAAAAACTGTGATTATTGGTGTCGGATTGTTAGGTGCTTCATTGGGGATGGCTATTCGAAAAAAGAAATTGGCAGATCTAGTTATAGGAATAGGAAGAAATCAGTCTACATTAGAAACAGCATTGCAAAAAGAGGCTATTGATACTTATTCGATGGATTTGTCTTCAACTATTAAAACGGCTGATTTTATAATTATATGCACTCCAGTTCAGTCTGCTATTGATTACCTTAAGAAGATGGCAAACTATGTTTCATCAGATGTAACAATTACTGATGTATGTAGCACTAAAAAAGAAATTTGCGGTACCGCTCAAACTCTCTGGCAAAAAGACAGTCCTTTCATTGGAAGCCATCCGCTCGCTGGGTCGGAAAAATATGGTCCTGAGTTTGCACGACATGATTTTTATGAAAATACAATATGCCTAATTGAAAAAGGTGAAGCAACAAGGGATAAATCAAAAAATCTTGTTCATCAGTTTTGGAAAACTTTAGGTACAAAGATAATAGAAATAGATGCTGAAGAACATGATTATTTTATGGCATATACAAGCCATTTACCTCATGTCATTGCATCGGCTCTTGCTCAGGTTGTGGAACAGTCAGGGGCACAGCGTCATTTTATTGGAGGTGGCTTCAGAGATACAACCCGAATTGCTGGGAGTCGACCTGAGATTTGGAATGATATTATAATCACGAATAAGACCAATATGATAACGGCTATTAAGTCTATTGAAGAGAAAATTAAATCTTTTATAGATGCCCTCGAAAAAGATGATATAGAAAAAATCTTACAATTTTTTCAAGATGGGAATGATGCCAGAAAGCGACTTTTAGAACCATGAAAGGTATATTTATCACTTTTGAAGGAATTGAAGGTTCAGGAAAAACAACCCAGGCTATACGAGCAGAAAAGTTCCTGATGGAATCCGGCTATCGTGTGTTAAGGACTTTTGAGCCTGGAGCAACTTTTGCTGGCGAGAAGATTCGACATGTCCTTCTAAACAGAGATGAAAACCAAAAGACACTTCATCCTATTACAGAATTATTGTTGTTTTCTGCAGACCGTTCACAGCATGTCCAAGAAGTCATCATTCCCGCTTTAGAAGATGGGATTATTGTTATTTGCGATAGATATACTGACTCCACAACCGCATATCAAGGAGGTGGACGTGGTATTAATTTGCGAACCGTTTATCAAATTCATGAAATAGCGACATTAGGGATATATCCAGTAAGAACTTATTTGCTTGACCTTCCTGTTGAAATAGGATTGAACCGAATTAAACAACGAGGCAATATTTTAGATCGTTTAGAAGTAGAAACCATTGAATTTCATCAAAGGATAAGGGATTGTTTCCTTAATATTGCCAGAGAAAATCCACAGCGAGTTATGGTAATTGATGCAACTCAATCTGAAGATACCATCACTGAAATTATTCAGAGAGATTTAAGAAGGCTATGTCAACAACAATAACAAATAATAATATTTCGTTTTCTGTGTTTGGAAAAATACAGGACCAAGATACTGCTATTCGTATTTTGATAAACTCTATTAAGGAGAATCGCATTTCACATGCATACCTTTTTTGGGGACCTGATGGAGTTGGTAAAAAATTTACAGCCAAATCTTTTGCTCAAACCGTCCTGTGCCAAAATATAGAGAACCCTGGGTGTGGAACGTGCCCTATTTGTACTCGTATAGGGAAAGACGTCCATCCTGATGTAAGTATTATTAAGCCTATGGGGAAAACCCGATTAATTAGTGTTGAAACCATTGAGGACGTCAATAAGACGACTCAATTTCAACCTTATGAAGGAAAGCGTCGATTCATTATTTTTGATGATGCGGAACGTATAGGAATTCCAGCCCAGAACCATTTTTTAAAGACCCTTGAAGAACCTGTTTCTGAGACCACATTTATTTTAATTAGTTCAAATCCTGGTATGATACTTCCCACCATTCGTTCACGTTGTCAGCCAATTCGTTTCCAGAGACTTCGTTCAGAAACGATTACAACAATTCTTAATAAAACAAAAGATATATCTTTAGAGGAAGCAAAACGAGTTGCATTGTTATCACAGGGTCAAATTTCAAGGGCGTTTGAGATATTAGAATCAAATAAACGGACTATCATCGTAGAGCTTTTTGCTCGTTTAGCAGAAGGCAAAGACCCGTTAATTCTTACAAATGAATTTGAACAGTTTCTATCACTTATTAGAAAGAATATTGAGAATGAACTCAATAAAATAGATACCATCAATAAAAAGGACTTAACACCAGGTGAACTAAATGCGTTACAGCAACAAATAACTGCTGAAATTGAAGCTCAAGTTGTTCATGAGTTTGAATCATGTTTATATTTAATTGTGTGTTTACTTCGTGATATTTTGGTATACATGAATACTAAGAATTTGGAAATACTTTACTTTCCAGAGATGGTCTCGTACTTTTCAAGATGGGATGTTGAAAAAGTAGAGATGGGGCTTGATTTTGTAGAGAAGGTTCGTGGATATATTGCTCGAAATATAAGCCGTGATAAAGTCATACGAGATTTGTTTTTTATGTTATCTCCTCATATTAATTAAAAGGAACTTTCACATGATGAATTTAGCAAAGATACGATTTAGAAAACCGAGACGTGTCTTACAGGCTCTCTGTTCAGAACAGATTATCTTAAAAAGAGATGACCCCTGCATCGTCCAGACGGAACGTGGTCAGGAATGGGGCACTTGCATTTTGCCTGCGGAGCCCTGCTCTTCGGAAATGGAACGGAACTGTCCCAATAAAGTAATCCGACGGGCTCATGCAAATGATTTTAAGACATTAAAAGATATAGAACAGGAAGAAAAACGAGCCTTTGGTATCTGCCTCAAATATATTGAAAAACATAATTTACCTATGCGATTGGTAGATTCTGAGTATACATTTGATAAACACCGTCTAACCTTTTACTTTACCGCAATCCACCGTGTAGATTTTCGTGAACTTGTTAAAGACTTGGCTCAGGAATTTCGAACGCGTATCGAGTTACGTCATATCCAAATACGAGACCAGTCTAAGTTAGTTGGTGGTATCGGTTCATGCGGGTTACACTTATGCTGTTCTAAATGGTTAGAGCAGTTTTTGTCTATATCTATGCGGATGGCAAAACGTCAGAATTTATCCCTTAACCCTTCTAAAATTAGTGGGCAATGTGGAAAATTATTATGTTGTCTTGCTTATGAAGATGAAATGTACCCACCTCTGAAATTGAGAGAAGAAGAACTCACTGCTGAAGAAGAATTAAATCAAGAAGAAGTTGAACTTCTAAAAGCCCTTGAAGATGAATCCCCAACAGAACAGGATAAACAGAATACTCAATAATAAAAAGTAGCTTGCCCACAGATGAATGAAGAAAAAAACCATAGTATATTAAAATTAATTGATAGTCATTGTCATTTGTTTGATGAGAAATTCAATTCTGATAGGAATGAAATTATTTTGTCCTCATTAGAAAAATTAGATGGGCTTGTAATAATAATAGAAGAACCTATGAATGTAGATCCCCAAAACCTTATTAAACATAAAAGAATACGATATTCTGTTGGGTTTCATCCTTATTATGCAGAACAGGCAAATAATGATATAAAGGTTCTAAATGACTTTTTAACAGAGGCATCTGTTACTGCTATCGGTGAAATTGGATTGGATTATTTTCATTGTAAGGTTGATAAGGAAATACAAAAAAAGGCTTTTATAAAACAAATTGAGTTTGCTTACGAAAAACATCTTCCTATTGTTGTCCATTGTCGCAATGCAGAACAAGATACTTATAACATCCTAAAACAGTATGGTGGGAATCTACCGTCCATTGTTCTACATTGCTATGGTGGAAACGTAAAGATGGTCGAATCCTTTCTGAGTATCGGATGTTTTATATCATTTGCAGGGAATATTACATTTCCAAAGGCAACGGAGCTTAAAGAATCGGTAACGTTAGTCCCATTAAATTCATTGCTTGTAGAAACGGATGCCCCATATCTCGCACCTCAGCCTGTTCGTGGAAAACGGTGTATCCCAGAATATATCTTTTTTTCAGCCCAAGCAATCGCAGATATTAAGAAAACAACCATTACGGATATTATTGAAGCTACACATAAAAACACAAAAGACATTTTCCGATTTCAGTAATTATTTATATTGAGTTAGATATGAAATAAAATAATATCTGTATCTGTTGATATACAATATAAAAAGGGAAATATATGGAGTGTGAAAACTCAGGTAGACGTTGGAGCATTGCTTCTCTCTACGATATTTTGCAACGGTTTTATAGTGCTATACCCTATCGTTATTTTAAGAATGGATATGCTTTTCCAGCCTGGCATTATTATATTGAATTAACTCGACGTTGTAACCTTCGTTGCAAAATGTGCCAATATATTGATTGGCTTGAAAATGTTCCCATTAAAAAGCAGATGGAAGGGGAGTTATCTACGGAAGAATGGAAACAAGTTATATCCCAAATACCATCGTGGAGTCTAATAACTTTCACAGGTGGTGAGCCGTTTGTTCGTAAAGATTTTATGGAACTCTTCATATATGCAAGTCAAAGGGCACGTACACATTTTATTTCTAATGGGACAATGATTACAGAAGAGCGTGCTAAAGCCCTGGTCCAATTAGCACCCAAACGGTTAGGTGGTAAGGGCTTTAATTTTGCTGGGACATCAATTGAAGCCCCTGGAAATTTGCATGATGAGATTCGTCAAATGCGAGGTGCCTTTGAAAGAACAATTGCGGGTATTCACTTTTTATATGAAGAACGGAAAAGAATGAACAAGAAGTGTCCTATGATTCATATAACAACTGTAATTCAGGAAAGTAATATTGAAATTCTTCCTCAAATGCCTCAATTC
>JAIWNQ010000083.1 GCA_020216745.1 Candidatus Hydrogenedens sp. | reverse complement strand
GTGAAAGAAATTGGAGGAGATGTATTAAATTTAGTTACAGAAAGCCGTGCCCTTGATTTGCCAGGATTGGGTGATGTAGACCCATCTGTATATAAACCACACCACATAAGATATCCAAGAATAGATAGAGAAAAACTAACTTATTCCCTAACTGAAACCATTAAAGAAGCCACAAAACATAAGGTTCAACTAAGACTACCACGAATGCCATTGAAGGCAATTATTGATTATTATTCAAACGACATAAATCTGGATGACTTTTTATGCAGAAACGCATGGAATACCTTATTTATAGGCAGAACAGGCGATGTTTATCCATGCTGGATAAAGAAAGTAGGAAATATTCGACAATCAACTCTAAAAGAATTATGGAATAATCACGTTATGCGAGAGTTCCGCAAGGAATGCCAACATCATCTCTGGGCAACCTGCCCTGGCTGCTGTTTTATTGAACATAAATAGTTTTCCAAATAAAAATATGGATCAGCTTACATAAAAAACAACCTAACTCAAGAAGTTAGAAAAACGATAAATATTTATCCAATAAATCATTATTTATTGTGCATTTTTTTATACCATTGATTATTTTTAACAAAAACCCTGTGACTCATCAGAGTCACAGGGTAAAATACTTACAATGATGTTACAAAATTATTATCACTTTATAAGTTTTATTACATGAAACTCAATATGGAAGATTATTATTAGATGACCTATGCAATCTACTTTTTTAAATAGATAGATAACTAAAATTTTCTTAATATAAAAACAGGACCGATATCTGGTTTTAAATCTTCTTTATCGGGAAATACACTACCAACATCTGAAAGATAAAGAGTCTTACTTCCTATAGGGAATGAAAATCTATAAACCCCTTTTAATGTTTCATATGATTTATCTAAAGACTGCACAAATGATTTATAATCGTAATAATAGTAATAATCATAATAATCGTAATCATAACTAACATCTTGTTCATCTATTTTTAGAATAATCTTGTTATAAAATAGACTTGGTGATGTTGTATATGAACCTTTTATTTCAACAGAACCTAATTTTATCGTAACACTACCACTATTAAAAGTAAAAGTTACTTTTGAATCCTCTTGCATTTCTCCATTTTCCCACAACTCTCCTGACCATGTTCCGTTTAGCCTAAAATCTTTGTTACACCCTGAAAAAGCAACTACCACTAACATTACCATTGAAATTAACATTAACCTTCTCATTTTTTTCTCCTTATGTTTTAAGGTTTAAATTAAATTAATTTGACTTAAACAAAGTAAAATCTAACATATATCATAGTCTAAAAGCAAACCAGATTAATATAAAAATAGTCCTGTGATTTTTTTACAAGAATCACAGGACTAAAATAATACAACAATAAATAAGGTTCTCTAATTTATAGGTATCACAACATAGTATTCGGTATCTTTTTCGCTTTTGACTTTGAGAAGGACGCTATCTTTGCCCTGATTTTGTTTCAATGCTTTTTCAAAATCATTTACATTTCTTACTTGAATTCTATTTACCTCTGTAATTAAATCTCCCGACTTAATTCCTCTCAATTGTGCAGGAGAATCTGGTTCAACACTGGTAACAAGGACACCTTGTTGTCCTTCATAACCGAATTGTTTAGCTAAATCAGGAGTAAGATTTTGAACTGATATTCCTAATTCTAACTTCTTTCCTTCTTCGGTTGTTACAGATATACCTTCGCCTGGTTCAGTGGGTCTCTTACCGACTTCAACTTCCAGTTCTAATCTTTGATTATCACGAATAACAACGACTTTTGCTCTTGTTCCTGGTTTTGTAGATGCTACACGATTTCTCAGAGACGGAGCGTCAGTAACAGCAACTCCATTAAATTCGACAATTACATCATCTTTTTTAATTCCTGCTTTCTCTGCGGGAGAGCCTTCTTGAACCTCTGTTACAAGTGCTCCTTTCATCTCTTTTAAACCTAACCATTCTCCAAGTTTTGGGTCAAGACTTTGAATACCAACTCCTAAGAAGCCACGTTCTACACTTCCTGTATTTTTTAGTTGGTCAATAACATATTGAACCATATTGATAGGTATAGCGAAACCGATACCCATATAACCTCCGACCATTGGCTTTGTATATATTGCGGTATTTACTCCTATTACTTCACCATCAAGGTTTAGTAATGGACCACCTGAATTTCCTGGATTTATTGCCGCATCCGTCTGGATGAAATCAGCATAATCTACATCGCCTATTTCTCGAGAACTTCTTCCCTTTGCACTCACAATTCCTGCAGTAACGGTATGTTCTAAGCCAAAGGGATTACCAATCGCTACAACCCACTCCCCGACTTTAATTTTATCTGAATTGCCCAGTTTGACTGTGGGTAATCCACTTGCTTCGATTTTCAGTAATGCTACTTCAGTTTCAGGGTCAGAACCTATTTTTTTTGCTGAAAATTCTCTGCCATCCTTTAATTTAATATTTATTTTATCTGCATCGTTTACTACATGGTGGTTCGTAACAATATATCCATCTTCCGAAATAATAAACCCTGAACCTAAGCCAAAGGGTATAGATTTCTTTTGTTTGTCAGGGTTTTGGGGTTGTCTCTTTCGTGGCTGTCTCCACATGTCATTATCTTCAAAAAATCTGCGGAAGAAGAAATCAAATGGAGAATCAAAAGGTGACATGTCTGGACCGAAATTGGATACTTCTTTTTCGGTAGAAATTGAAACTACTGCTGAAGAAGCCCGTTCTGCAATTTGGGCAAAGGCTTCTCCTAAATTCTTTGCAGATTCAATTGCCGGATTATCTGCTTGTGCTAATGCCTTGGGGAAACTAAAATAGTTTTCTCCATTGCTGGAATTCTTTCCTTTGTAATAATTACCAAATACAAAACCAATAGACAACGCTATTATTCCAACAAATAATACGGTTCTGATTTGCTTTTTGGAAAACATAAATTTTACCTCCTTTTATAAGGTTGGTTTAATATTTCACAATAGTTTGTGTTGGTTAACAATCAACCAAATCAATATCATAAACGCTATATCTTTTAATAGAGTTTACCTGTTTCTTCTTCTCCAATGAATATTACACATTTTTACTTTGTTTATTAAATATAAAATCATTTACTTTGACATGCATTATTATGCAATTTTGGTTCTGGAGGTATATTATTATTTAAGGGTTCATTAATAGGGTTCCACCGCACAGTTGAGCCGTCTGGAAACAACATAACGTAACCTGTCTCAGGATGAGGTTCTCCTGGTGGGTTGTCTGTTGAGATAATTTGAGCACCACAAGAAAATGCTTTATCATTTTTTAATTTGGCTTTGTCGGAGTTTTGTGATTTAGGGTCACCTCCAAATACCCTGATAAAATATCCTTTTTGAACCCACATCGGTATTTCTTCATTAAAAGGGTTATCAATTATTATGGTTGCAGAGTAAGGCTTGCCAGGATATGAGTTGACAAACATTAATCGCCCTTCTAAATTTGGATATCCCTCTAAATAAAGTTCCCTCAATTCTCTTTTATTATGAAAGATAAACATAATCTTGCCCCTTGACTCTTCCAGGGCAGGCCAGCCTTTTTTTAGTATCGCTTCTTCCAGTGTTTTGAAATCACCACGGACGCTATCTGGTGTAATTATCCTATCTCTGCTCCATACAGCGAGTATGTCTTTTTCAATTCGCTCAATATCTTGCTTTGTTGGGGCAGTTATAGTTTTGTCAATAATAGGTCCTTCCGATTTCCACTCAAGTAGGACACTAATTGGTACATGTTCTGGGTTTCGATTTGACCACTCACATATAACTCGTAAGCATTCCTGTAAATTCGGACAGGTACTTTTTTCGTCAAATTTGGGGACGTGCATCACCTTCCAGCCTTCAGGTGTATTATGGATATCTAACTCGAAACTACGCACACCATTATCCAATTGGACATCTAACGGTAAATGTTCATAATCCCAGTCCTCCGTTTCTTTTACGTAATTTTTCGCCCATGAAATATATTCTGGTTTTTTATGATAACTATTATGGGTTCCTATAACCTGAATTTGATTTATCCTCGGAGTTTCTACTTCTTTCAATTGTAGACTTATGAGTAAAAAGATAAAAAAATACATAATTTTTTTTATCAAACCCTTTATTTTTGTTTTTTACTATATTAGACTTCAAAATAGATTAAAAGTTTTATTATTTTTTTTGAGAGAAAAAAGTAGTAAGTTATACAATAAAAATGTTAAAATAAAGAAGATGATTCCTTTATTATGTTAAACAGTTGAAGGAGACAGTGTATTCAATATTAAACTACAACTGGGTAATAGGCTGTGGCTAAAAGAGAATTACAACCATTGAGGAAGAAAAAATTATATCAATTATTTATATTTTAAAAATTTAATATTTTTTGATAAGGAGTCATATTATGAAAAAGACATGTGAGTGTTGTGTGGTGAGAAGGGAAAAAGATATTTTCCTGTATTCAGTATTATTTGGGCTAATGCTAATTTTTCTGGTTCAGAGTAGTTCATTTTCTCAAACGAATATTAGTTCTATTGAGGATTTACAAAAAATTGGAACCGTCTATCCACTAAATGGTTCTTACATTCTAACACAAGATATTGATGCAAGTGATACAATTAACTGGAATGGAGGCGCTGGTTTTGTTCCAATAGGGACATATGCAACTCCATTTACAGGAACTTTCGATGGTAAAAATAAAAAGATAACAAATTTATGGATAAAACGAGGGACAGAAAATTATGTTGGCTTATTTGGTGGTGTAGGTGCAACGGGAAACATTGTTAACTTAACCATAGAAAATGAATGGGTAGTTGGTAAAGATTATGTTGGTGGTTTAGTCGGTAGTAATTTTGGTACCACATCTAATTGTAGAATAACAGGATTAATCGCAAGTTCTGGCAAGTATATAGGTGGCCTTATCGGATATAACAATGGTAATGCCATAAGTTGTTATGTAAAGGGTTCGGTCATAGGAAATTCTTGTGTAGGCGGATTAATAGGATACAAGTCAGCCGGTTCAATTTCACAATGTTATACAACAGGTTTTGTCTCGGGAATTACAGACAATGCTGGTGGTTTGCTTGGTGAACACTGGAACGGTTCAATACAAAATAGTTATTCGTGGAGCTCAGTTAAAGGTTATGCAAATATTGGAGGATTTATAGGTAAAAATACAAATGGTACAGTTAGTTATTGTTATTCGAAAGGATTCGTGAGTGGTATAAGCAATGTCGGTGGCTTCATTGGAAGTAGAACATCTGGCACAATTACTTCTTGTTATTGGGACACAGAAACCTCAGGGCAGAGTGCTTCCTCAGGAGGTTCAGGAAGAACTACTGCACAAATGAAAACACAATCCAACTATATAAGTTGGAATTTTACAACTACATGGGCAATTATTGAGAATCAAACTTACCCCTATTTGCGTTCCTTTGGTCAAACACAGGATTACATTCCCGTTGAAAAACAAATCAGCAATTTAAATGAACTAAATAATATTGGAAGAGACCTAAATTATCCATGGGACGGACAATATACATTAACTACAGATATTGACGCAAGTGATACAGTAAGCTGGGATGGAGGTTTAGGGTTTAAACCTATCGGAATATTTACAGGGAGATTTGATGGAAATGGTCATGTCATAAAAAATCTATATATTAACCGCTGGAGTTCAAAATCTGTCGGATTTATTGGAAACTTAATAAGGGGTGAGGTATTAAACTTAGGATTAAAAAATATCCAGGTTACTGGGAATATGTATGTTGGTTGTTTAATTGGAACAAATTATGGTGTTGTAAAACAAAGCTATGTTACTGGTTCTGCAATAGGAGCGACTGATTATGTTGGTGGTTTAGTAGGTTTTAATAATTATGGTAAGTTAGAAAATAGTTATTCGTGGAGTTCAGCACAGGGGAATCAGTATATTGGGGGACTTATTGGTAGAAATATTGGTATTTCGGGTAGTTCCTTTGGGGTAGTTGATAAATGTTACTCAAAAGGTGCGGTAACAGGAAATATCGACGTAGGTGGCTTAATAGGCAATAATTTAAACGGCACGGTAACGAGTAGTTATTGGGATACTCAAACATCTGGACGAAATACCTCATCAGGTGGTACAGGTAGAACTACAGCACAAATGAAACAGCAGGCAACTTTTGTTGGCTGGGATTTTGTCAATATCTGGGGAATCGTTCAGAATGTCACTTACCCTTACTTATTGTGGGAATATACAGTACCCGATGTGCTGGGACTTACCCAAAGTGAGGCACAGGATTTAATTACTTATTACGGTTTTACAGTGGGTACAATTGGTAATCAATGTAGCAATGTAGTACCTATTGGAAATGTACTTAGTCAAAATCCAGCTGGGGGACTACAACGACCGCCAGGGACCCCTGTTGATATTGTTGTGGTATCCAGTCTTTGTGTTGATGTTCCTGATGTGGTACATATGGAACAAAGTAGTGCAGAAAACACAATAATTTCGGCAGGATTAGTGGTGGGTACAATAAATACAGAATGCAATGACACGGTTCCTTTAGGGCATGTTATTAGTCAGAATCCAACTGCAGGAGAACAAGTATCACCTGGTAGCACTGTAGATTTAGTCGTTTCCACTGGCCCCTGTCCTGTTGAGGTTCCAAATGTAGCAGGGCTATCCCAGCTCGATGCAGAAAATATAATAACAACTGCACGTTTGAGCGTCGGAGAAATAACAGAAGAATGTAACAACGCAGTGCCCTTGGGTCACGTCATTAGTCAGGACCCACCCGCTGGTCAGTATATTCCACCCTATAGCCAAGTGAATATGGTCATATCATCAGGACCATGTATTATATATATTAGTTCAATAGATGATTTGCAGAAAATAGGTAATGACCCAGACTATCCGATTGATGGTTATTACGAGTTAACCCAAGATTTAGATGCAACAGATACTATCAATTGGAATGGAGGTGCAGGGTTCGTACCCATAGGAACGATAGATACCCCATTTACGGGTTCTTTGAATGGAAATAAACATAGTATAGTTGGCCTTTATATCAATCGTCCCTCAGAAACTTATGTTGGTTTGTTAAGTTGTATAGGAACGGAAGGGATAATACAGAATTTGGCTTTGAAGAATGCAACCATAATTGGAGGCAACTTTGTTGGGTCCATTGCGGGATACAATATGTCCGACGCTGTCATATCATCGTGTTATGCTTCTGGAACGGTGAGTTCACTTAACTACAATACAGAAGGGAATGCAGGCGGATTAATAGGTCATAATGCTGGCACGGTACAACAATGTTTTTCGAAAGTAGATGTTTGGTCACCTGATTATTCAGCAGGGCTCATCGGATTTAATTCTGGTTATATAATTCAGTGTTACTCCAAGGGGAAAGTCAATAGTAGTAATTATAGCCTTGGTCTCGTTGGAAGAAATTTTGGTTTAGTAACTCAAAGTTATTGGGATATAAATGCTTCAGGTACAAATAGTTCGGACGGGGGAATAGGTGAAACAACTACGAACATGAAAAAGCAAATTACATTTGTAGACTGGGATTTTACAAATGTGTGGGGCATTGTCGAAGATGTTACTTATCCGTATCTCCTTGGCTTCTCTTACGACCCAGAAATACAGTTAATTGGTCCTCAGGAGTTAGAAATAAGTTGTGGTTCTGAACATTATGCAGAACAAGGTGCTGTAGCGTATGACATAGAAGATGGTGATTTGACAAACCAAATCATGATAATGGGCGAAGTAAATACTTCAGCATTAGGAGTATATTTGGTTGATTACCTGGTGTCAGATAGTAATGACAACTTAGGCAAAGCAAGTCGTACTATAAATGTGATAGATGAAGCACCAATAGTAACATTATTAGGTTCACCAAAAATATTAGTAAGGTGTGGAACAGAGTTTATAGACCCAGGAGCACAAGCATATGATTTTTGTGACCAATCATATCTAACTGTAGAAGTAACAGGTAGTGTCGATATAAATGAAAAAGGAATATATCAGTTAGAGTATACAGCTCGGGATAGTTCTAATCTGGAATCTCATGTAAGCCGTGATGTCCGTGTCTATGGATGTAACATTATACAGATTAGAAGTATCGAAGAATTACAAATGATTGGTAATTCTCCAGATTATCCTTTGGATGGTGACTATGAATTAGTTCAGGATATTGATGCAAGTGGAACAGCTCAATGGAATGAAGGTGCTGGGTTCATACCTATTGGAGATCAACTCCATCCATTTTCTGGGACATTTAACGGGAATGAACATAAAATAGTCGGACTACATATTAATCGTCCTGAAGAGGATTATGTAGGTCTATTTAGATCTATAGGTCCTGATGGAATTCTTTGGAACTTCGGTATTGAGGATGCAAATATAACAGGAGGAAACTATGTAGGAATAATAACAGGCCTTAATTCAGGAATATTGACACAATGTTATGTTACAGGTTCCGTATCAGGAATAATTGCAGTTGGTGGTTTAATTTCATCCAACTATGGGGAAATAGAAAACTGTTACTCAACAGCAACTACATCTGGAATTGGCTATGTCGCTGGATTAGTCTTTGTAAATTATAATAAAATGACCAATTGCTATTCATCGGGTGCGGTATTGGGAGAATATGAAACAGGTGGATTAACATACGACAATTTAGACGGAATAGTAACCAATTGTTACTGGGATGTTCAGACGTCAGGACAAAGTTGGTCAGATGGAGGTATTGGCAAATCTACTGAAGAAATGAAACAACTAATTACCTTCGATGATTGGGATTTTGTCAATGTATGGGGTATCATTGAAAATACTACTTATCCATACTTCTTATGGCAGTACAAAGTCCCCGATATTATAGGGCTTAGCCAAAGTGAAGCTGAGACATTAATCATTACGAAAGGCTTTGAAGTTGGAGAAGTTAATGACGAATGCAGTAACACGATTCCAGCGGGATATGTTAGCAACCAAAATCCGACCGCAGGAGAACAAATACCGCCTGGAAGTAATGTTAACCTCACCATTGCTTCAGGGAGATGCACACCATTAGTAGTTATATTAGAAGCTCCAACAGAGTTAATAAAAACTCGTGGTGAAACGTTGGAATTACATGTATCTGTTCAGGGTGAAATAGGCACAGTAAACTACCAATGGTACTTTGAGCCAGCGGATGAAGAGAAGGTAGCTATCCCTCTACTTGGCGAAAATAGTGATACATTACGTATAACCAATATAGATTATATACATGCTGGCTGGTACTGGTGTCAGGTCTCCGATGATTGGGATTTCACTGAAAGTGGAACTGTCCGTCTGTATGTAGATTCTGGATTGGACGTTAGCTCGATGTTAGGACTATTTTTGACATTAATAATAGTAAGTGTAATAGCAATTTATGCCCTGAAACAACGCACATCAGATGTAAAGTAAAAAATGTAATACATAGTAGATTAATATTAAAGAGGGAGAAATTGTAATATATTCTCCTTTCGTTATAAAAAGGAGATGGAGGTTTAGTTATTTTATTCATCACTATCTCGGTTTCTTGAGATAAGTGTAGGTGAACGTCTTCTATCAGATAGTTTATTTTTAAGGTATATCAGAGACAATATTGGGTGATATAAAAACATTTTAGGTCCTGAAAATTGCATTACCACTTTAATTTTTTCTTTATGTCTCTTATCATAACAATGAATATGGCAATTTTTACATGTTGGTTTGTCTGGCATCAATGGGCACTTTTCTAATTGTTTATATGCATACTCTAAAAGTTCTCTACATGTATCACATATGTCATCTTTATGATTATACTTGCAGTAAATTCTTATCATACTTTCGATAGTCTTCTTTTCATACCACTCCCTCCATCTCTTCTTTTTCTCATCGATTATTATCAATACAATCTATCCTTTTATAAAGTCATCATAATTTTTGTTTCATATGGGAAAATCACTTCAATAACACTTCGACATCGTTCTTT
>JAIWNQ010000082.1 GCA_020216745.1 Candidatus Hydrogenedens sp. | reverse complement strand
TTGGTTTCTGGTGATATTTCCAAGGCCTCTATTGCGTTATTTTTCATTACACATCGAACCTGCGTCTTATTAGGTGCAAAAAGTTTAAAATCTACATTCCAATGTTTGTCCCATGCTGGGAACAAATATATTTTTTCTCCGTCCCATTGTAAAAGCATAAATTGGAATGTGCTCATTAAATTACCGCCGTGGCATTGGTCTGGTATCCAATCGTAGTTTGGTCCCCAAAATGCTGGAAAACGGGAACCTTCATGTTTGCGACGAGCGTTAGTAATCAACATCTCTTTAGTTTCATCTGTTAACCCTAAGAAAGCTGATTGGATAGCATCCTGTTGCCAACCATGATAGTCTTTTGCATGCCGTTTTTGGAAACTATTAATGGCTATGTCTATATTGGGTTTGTCGACAGCGAAAATTCGATATGGGAATACCGCGTATAATTCTGGATTTTCCACATTACTTCGTTTGGGATTAAATACCCGTGCAGGTAGGATATTTTTGTCTTTTACAGGAACAGGAACAATAGAGTTTAATAATTGTTCCCAGCGTGTTTTTTCCTCAGGTGATATGAGAGGATTGTTTAAAGCGATGAGTCGAGGTAAAACTGCATGTAAACCAGAAACAGTAGGGGTGTCGTCAGTTACCCCTTCTTGATATGTTTCGACCGCCTGTGCAGGGTGAATAACTAACATTCCGTTCTTATCTTTTGAAAACCGCGTTTCAAAAAAACGGATAATTTCTCTTGCATAAGGGAGAAGCGTTTCTTTAAGAAAGGTTTCGTCATGTGTAAAGTTATAGTAATCTAACATTATCAGTGTCAGTTCCAGACCACTTGCCCAAATCCAGCGTATGTATGGGTTCGTTATTTCACCTACTTTCAAACCTGTTCGGTCAAAGCCATAATCGCGATTGCGGAGTAAACCCCAGAAATATATCGTTTCAGGCATGTAAATTCCTTCACAATTCCAGTAAACTTTGCTCCGTAATTTGCTAATGTCCATTACACTCATGTAAAGATCGAACATGGGTTTCATTAAATCAAAATCACCTGAAGATAAAAGAGGCCAGTAGGGTAATCGTGTGTTTTGCCACCAATAACCACCTCCCCAGCGACGATAATCTGGGTCGGATTTAAGTTCGTCGCCTTCGCGCCATTCTACTGTAAAGATGGAACCATTAAATTTGACAGGGAATGCCCCACGACTACCGCAGGCAGTAATCCACCGTTGTAGAGCATATACCTTACTTATCCACTCCGCATCCTTATCACCGCTTGCGACAATCCAACTTCTCTGCCAGAAATTTCGCCACCAATCTTTATGTTGTTCGAAGGCTTTATTCTCCGCAATTGTTAATACCTTTTCCCTTTCTCTTACTACAGCACCTAACCATTCTTCAGGGGTTGTAGGATGCATTGTCTTGCCTAATATATACACAGTGTACTTTTTTTGTCCTTTCCCTTGAAGAGTGAATTTGTCCATTTTTTTCAAATCGTTTGACCAGATGCTACAGCCAAAAATTCGATTTAGAAGAGGGTCTTTAAAATTATTTTTGTATTCACCGAAGCCCTGTAAATCCATAGAATAACCCCATATAGAATGATTATTCTGATGGTATACAACTAAGCCACTAAAAGGTGGGTTATCTAAAACTATATCGGGATACACTATCCCTTCTTCAGTTTTTTGAATAAGACTACTCTGATTTACTTCATCTTCAGTATAATTCCTTGTTTGGGTACGCCAGACTTCCAGTATTACTTTTAAATCTACATTTTCTGCACTTTCCACATTTAATACTGCGGTGGGCATATTTGCATCTATACGGAATATGGCCTTTGTTTTTCCTTGGTTGCCTTGTATTTCGATGGTTCCATCTTGCAAATGTAATCGCTGAGAAAAATTGGAATTTACCCCTGTCAAAGTTGGTGTAATCTGGAAGCGAACTCGTGCTAATTTTAATAGCTGTCCATTGTCGTCCCATGAATCGGTTTTACTGATAAGTGCCACAATATCACCATTTTCTTCTGTCCATACATTTGCTCCAATGTCTCCATTACCAATAGGCATTGAATCAGATGAATTCCTACCTGGTGTATCCCAAACTTCATCATAGCAGTCAGGATAATTTGCGGGCTGTGCCTGACAGAATAGAGAAATGCAAACTAATAAAAAAGTTAACGAAAGCAATCTTTCCATACCTAACCTCCTAAATGATTTAATTTTTACTATTGTAGCATAGAATTTAGTCACTAATAATAGGAATGAATGAAAATAATATAACCAAGGACTATCTTGCCTGTGAGTATATTTATATGGGTATTTAACGCCTCACTTTTCTTCTCTTTATATAAGCGTTGCTCCCATTGCTATTCTCATGTGAAACATCTGGTTTTCTAAACCGTGAGAAAGTGATGGAATGGGACAGATATAATGAAAAGGATGTAATTTGTAAATCCATTCAATTTAATGCAAAAGTGTTGACGATACAAAATGTTATTGAATTTTTTGAATTATTGGGAAAACAAAAAGTCATCAGGATATGCAGTAGGGATAGACTGTATAAAATTGGAGTAAGTGATATTTCGATAACAGACTTTTGACTAACATTCTATTTGATTTTCCAGACCAATCCTTTTTTTCCTGTAATACCTTCGGCAATCTTCTGAAGTTTAACAAGAATCTTAATCTTTTCCTCAAAAGGAAGTTTTGCCTGTTCCTTATGATATCTTTCCTTTTCTTTAAAAATTTTATTTCTTGTAATTTCTTTCCCTTTTCTAATAATTTTTATATTGCTTTTTTTATTTGATATGTTTATCCTATCCATTCTATTTTAAACCTCTCTAAAATTATACTTAATTTTTTCTTATTTAAATTTTTTTGTTCTAATAGTTTTTCTACCCTGTCCTTATCTTTTTTACGACCTACTTTTAATAATATTGCTACTAAGTATTCAGGAGAAAATACTTTCGTGGGGATATTCTCAAATTTTATTTCTTTTGCATTTTTTATTGCTTCTTCCTCTAATTCATTAGCGACAATAAACTGAACAGGAATACCTTCAATAATAATATGTTCTCCTTCCCATTTGTATCCTTTCTTTATTAAAAAATCATACATATCAGAAATATCTATAATTCCTTTTTTATCTTCTCCTTTTGGAATAATAAATATATCAAGATCGTAGGTTAAAAAAGCCTCAATATAGAACAATGTGGCTATTCCACCCCCAATAGCATAATCTACAATAATACCTTTATTCCTCATTTCATTTAGGACTTTAATTGTATTTTTCACTCTATAACCCTTGTTTTTTACAGAGACTATAATAATAAATAGATTATACAAAAATAATGCAGTAGATTCAGATATGTAAAAGACAACTCTCATGAATCTGTAATTACAAATATATATATTTTTAAGGGTGTTCTTTTCTGTTTTTCCATTGCCAGAGTTCTGCGAGAATGGATGCGGTTATAATGCACCATGTTGCAAATAATGCATTTGGTAGGGCACTTTCTGCAGAGAAGTGATTTAATGCCAGTACTGCACCTAAGCCTGCGTTTTGCATGCCTACTTCGATGGCTAATGTCCGTTTCCTCTTTTCATCAAAGCGATATAAAATTCCTGCTCCATAACCTAAGATAAGACCTAAGAAGTTATGGAAAACCACAGCAGAGAAGATAAGTAAGGACACATCTCCGAATTTATCCGCATTTAGTGCTACAACCAGACCGCAAATGAATGCAATACACAGAGAAGATATAGCAGGAAATACATCTACCACCTTGTTAATTCGTTCTTTGAGTAGATAGCGAATAGCAAAACCTACCATTAGTGGAACAATTACCATTTTGATAATACTCATAAACATACCCCAGAAAGGCACTGAAATATATACACTCCCAAAAATATAGGTACACAGGGGTGTGAGTATGGGAGATAACAAAGTGCTTGTGCTGGTTAGTGCTACGGAATATGCCACATCTGCTCCTGCCATATATGAAATAACATTGGAAGCCATGGCTCCAGGTGTAGAGCCGACTAATATAACACCAATGGCTAATGAAGGAGGTAATTGCAATCCTTTGGCTATTAAAAATCCCAGAAGAGGCATAATTACAAACTGGGCAATTGTGCCTAACAATACCCAATGGGGTCGTTTAACTATTGGAATGAAATCTTCAATTTTTAATACTACACCTATACCTGCCATGGTAAACATGAAGAACCAGTCTTTATATGGATTAAAAATAGTCAACACTGGTGGAAAAAAATAACCAATTATACCTGCAAGAATAACCCACACTACCATCATTCTCGAAAATATTTGAAAAACAATCATACCCTCTTCCTTTTACTCTTTTAATTCTAATGGAGGGAGTTTCTCCTCGGGCAAGGACATTGCACTATCTTTTATATTATTGGTTGGAATAGTATGTAAACTAATCACTACAGGTCGGGCTGTATAAGTTATTTTACCAAAAATTAAATCTTTAGCAGGGTCATAATAAAAATCTGTAGGTTTGCCATCCACTGTAATTTTATCAATGGTTCTTTTCCCTTTGTTGAATATAACCCAATCTTCCAATCTTAAGGGGGCATCTAATTTAACTGTCAGGGTACTTGACTCGTTATCCCAAAGTTCTGATATCCTCTTCCCTCCCCATAGATGATTTGGTTCGTCTGATGAAATAGGTCGGACATAAAAACTTTTCATTTGATAAGGTTCCAATGGTACCTCTGTAAATACTTTTTGTATCTGGTTTTTTTGAAGCGAAACAGCATTGCGTTGATGTATATCATAAAATATATAATGTTCATCCTGCGGGATATGGTCTTTTAAATCTATAAGAGTACAATCCTGTTTATCACCTGTTCTATTAGCAAGAATAATCAGATAGTCATCCCAAACTCTATTATGGTATAGCACTGAATAAGTACCGGTGATAGATGTTTTTAGTTCAAGCCATGGTTCGGTTTCATACATACCAAAATAAAACTGCATCAAGTTATATGCCTTAATATATAGCACTTCTGCAAGATGAACACCTGTGGCATAGGGAAATTTTTGGGACCAGAGTCGCCAATCAATAGAACAATATTGTCCCCCTCCTGTAAGTAAGTCAAAAGTATAAGCAGATTCTGCTGGGCATCGCTGGCTCTCATCATCACCTGCATATAGACACCCCTGCCCATACATATTTTCAAACGAGCCAAAGGTTACTCGGAATTCCTCTACAGATGAAAAGTCATAGCCCTCTCCGAAAAGATGAACATCAAAAGGTGCAATAACGGGTAAAATGAAAGCTTTGCTACAGTGCTCAATCAATACCACATGTGGAATCTTTTCCTTTAATGTCTCTCGTCGACGCCAATTAACATCATGCAATTCAATTAAACAATCATATACTTCTTGCGGATGGTTATGTTCCTTCCACCGTTTACAGTTAGAATATGCCAAATTATCATCTATATACATTCCATCCACAGGATATCGTTCCATCATTCGACGGTTGCATTCCATCCGATAATCCGCCAAACCATTGGGGGAAGCAAGACAGGTTGCAACAAGGTCACAAAACGGATCCATTGTCGCAGTATACCGCCCTCCATAATTAAAGCCTTCCCATTCTGCCCAGCTACCCTCTTTCATTCTCCTGACTACTTCTGATGCATGGGCATATTGTAAGTCTGCATTGGCGGTCCAGATAAATAACATACCTGCATCATGCACAGTTTTAATAACTCGGTCTAATTCTTCTGCTGGTGGACGCGGTTCACCTGGAGGACCCAAGCGATGCATCTGAAACAGAGTATAACCTAATTGAGCAACTGTCCAAATTTCTTCATCTGTCGGATAAGGATATTTTTCATCTCCAATCCAGATAAACATACGTAAATCATGACGACGCAGATGAGGCAAGCGATTCGGTGCCACTGCCAGACCTATACGAAAGGTAAAGGGGGTTTCTGCTTTTAGGATATAAGGGTTACCTTTCTCACCCACATGAATGATATGCTGATGAATATGTACAGAGACATTATCATCTTGATTTGAATCTACCCGAACGGCTCCTGTGTCTAACTCCTGCGGAGAACGATAATAATCACCCATATCTGTAAATATGGCTAATGCAGACTTATTACTATACACTTCCAAACATGAAGTTGGTGTATATACTCGAGCAGTCTCCCCTACCTTCGGTATCTCACCTTGATAACAATCAAAACCATACGTGTCCCTACGTTTATGTAGGTAATGTGAAAAGTGACCGCATGCACTTAACTCTTGCCGTATCCCCTGTAGTAGTGATTTATCCGATTCGGGTGTCAAAACAAATTGTGATACAACTACACCATCATTATAAATAGTAGTTCGTATCGAACAGGAAATATCTGAACCCCACTTACCCTTTGTTAGAAGCACAACCTGATTCTTCTCTTTAACTTCAACAGCGGTTTCTCCTCTCATATTGTTAACAAGACTTTCATCATCAATCAAGACATTTAATGGTTCTGTCATTTTAATTACTACCGACCCTTCACGCATCACCTTAATATCCGAAATAGCACCTGTGTTTTTGTCAACAACATAATTGAAAGTTGGTCCCTGAACAACAATAGTATTTTCCCTCTCCTCACAAACCAAGTCCTCTGGCGGTAATGGTTCTTTCAACACATCGTAAATACTTTTACTTCCAGAGTCACCATGGGAAGACAAAGCAATAGTAGAGATTAAATGTCCTGTATCACCGAAAGAATAATCAAACCCATTTTTAAGAAATAGACAAAAAACCAATACCAAACCAAATTTTATAAACTTTTTCTGCATAACATTTCCTTCATATTGATAAGAATAATATTAAACAGACACCCACGCTATAATCTATAAGTATATAGAAAGAGAGATAAAAACACAAAAATAGAACAAAGATTTAAATATAATTTGAAATTAATAGAGGGTCTTTTCTTATAATATTATCCTAATAATGCGGTTGCCGGATCGCCTAATTGGTAGGGCACCTGACTCTGGATCAGGCATGTCTAGGTTCGAGTCCTAGTCCGGCAGCCATTTTTTATTGACACAGTCAAAAAATAGTTTGTTAAAATTTTTACCACTAACCTAATTATAAACTTACTATCAACTTAACTGTCGTTTATTTCTCCTTCTTCTGTAAACCTGTCATTGCAAATACTAATACTCCCATCAGTAATAAATCTATCAAATATTTCCACCATGTATCCTTTTCATTTATTGATTTTCCACCACAACCACAACCTTTTTCTTTTGTATTTTCATTTCCACCTGTACTTCCTTCTGGAGATGGTTGTTCTCCATTTTTCCCTTCAACACTCCCTTCTTTGGAACCTTCAACTTTACCCTCTCCCTCAATACGTCCTTCATTAATACCCTCGGACTTTCCTTCACCTTCAGTAATACCTTCCCCTTCTGTTACCCCCTCACTTCCTCCAGTTCCTTCATTAATACCTTCCAACTTTCCTTCACCTTCTATCATTCCTTCACCTTCTTGAACACCTTCTCCCTCCGATATACCCTCTAAACTACCTTCCAGCACTCCCTCGCCTTCCGATATACCCTCTATAGAACCTTCTATTATACCCTCACCTTCCAGTATGCCTTCACCTTCTGCGGGTATACCTTCTATAATACCTTCTACAATTCCCTCACCTTCTAACATCCCCTCGCCTTCCAGAACTCCTTCTCCTTCAGGACACAATACACAACCACCTCCGTTGTCTACCGCACTTGCATCTAATACATTCTGCTGATAGCCATCTATACCTATTCCATTGTCTAATGCCCAGCGGTATTCACCTATGTTACATGCCCCATCCATGTCCGCATCACCAATGATACTTAAATACCGAGACATACTTAAATCAAATGTCCCCGTGTCTGGCATTGGCACCCCTATCGGCAAATTATCTATCATCCCTAATAGCATATCTATCGTATCTATCATACTCTGCTCACCTACCGTTGTTAACCCTGCTATCACTCCCTCAAACTTAGTCCTGTCTATTATTAAAAATACTGCTGGCTTTACTTCCTTTATTGCGTCTGCATACGCTTTCGAAGCTTCTACATTCTTACGATATACAATCTTCACACAACAATGAACCACATATCCCTTATCTCGTAATACCTCATCCAATAACCATGCTTGAACTACATCTAACATCCCATTCCTATCCAAATCCGCAGTGTCCGCATTCACACCAGCAAGCCCATATAACCAACGTAAATCCTCCTCAAAATGGCTCTCCCCTAATACATCATCGCATACCTCTTCACATCCATCTATATGACATGGGTCAAACAACCCTTCTCCTTCTATTACCCCCTCGCCTTCCAATATCCCCTCTGTCGTTCCTTCTGTTATTCCTTCACCTTCTTGGGCACCCTCTCCCTCCGATATGCCCTCTAGAACGCCTTCCAGCACTCCCTCGCCTTCCGATGTGCCTTCTAAAACCCCTTCCAATACTCCTTCACCTTCTATTATACCCTCACCTTCCGAACATGGACCCGTAGATACTAAAAGTGACACGGTATTTCCCTGAAATATTACCTCACCAAATCCAGGGGAACTACTAATTACTTTATTTTGAGGAATATCGTTACTACATTGTTGAGTAATCTCTGCTATGACTAAATATTGATTGTTCAGCAGAGTTATTGATTCATCTTTGTCTTTTTGTTCTAAATTTGGGATGAATACGTTCTGGTTTACGAAATATGGATATGTTACATTTTCCTTTATCTGCCAGCAATTCACAAAATCCCAATCTACAAAAGTAGACATCTTCCTCATCTCGCTTGAATTTTTTCCTATACCATGGGCGGAAGTGGTTTGTCCTGATACATCTATATCCCAATAACTTGTATTTTCCATTGTTCTATTACCATTTGCTCCGATTAAACCACCTATATACGTGCCAGAAGCGTTTATGTATCCAGCCGAATAGCAGTATACAATACTCCCCATCTGATTATTGTAACCAATTAATCCGCCAATGTTACTACTATTGTTTTTTGAACCTATAATTTTTACTATTGAATAGCATTCATAAACTTGTCCATAATTATCTCCAACAATACCACCTACACTTGATTCTCCAGAAATAGAACCACCTATAACAAAACAATTTTCAATTTTTCCTCCATAATTTTGAGCGGTAATACCTCCTACATAATATCTACCTGATATATTAACATCTTGTAATCCTAAATTACTTATAACTGCAGTGTTACCGATACTGCCGAACAAACCCTTATAATTAAGTTTTGGTGAATTTATATATAAACCCCAAATAACATGGTTATTACCATTCAACTTACCCATAAAACGATTATCTTCACTTCCAATAGATTCAAATCCTGTATTAAGATTCCAAGTTAATGTTTCTCTCGCATCAATGTCTTGAGTAATTTCGTACTCCCCATCCATGGGGTAGTCAGGGTCTTTACCAATCTTGCTTAACTTTTCGATTGTATCAATTGATATAACACTAAAAGCGTTGTTCATTAAAAAGACAAGTGATAACAAGACATAGCAGTAAATAATATTTGACTTTTTTGTTTTTACTTGAAGTAATACTTTTTTCATATCCTTTTGCCTCACTAAATTTTTGATATTTATTTTTTATAGTTTGTAGAAATTATACCATATAAAGGTTAAAAATGAATATCGTATTTATTGTTTTTGATACTCTTTATAAGGTTTAAACGATTATTATTCTCTCTATAACAATCAATTCCTCTTATTAAATACGATAAGTTATAATAAAGCAGTATTTAGATTATTTTTACAGTCAGTCTTTTTATTCTGTTATTAATAACACTTAAAGTATATTGATTAAAAAAGTAGCTAATTTATTTGTAAGGTGTTGAAATCAAGATAGGAAAGAGATTCTTTATTTTATAATGCAATTACATTTTCAATACTATGTCTAAACTAAAAGAATAAAGTAACGAG
>JAIWNQ010000081.1 GCA_020216745.1 Candidatus Hydrogenedens sp. | reverse complement strand
ATGGAAATATGTCTGTAAAAAGTAATCGTAGAGCAGAACGAAATAGAACAATAACGCTAACAAAACGGGAGATACAAAATTATAAAAAACGGTTTTTATATATTAGCCATCCTGTCTCGGTAGGTAAGATAACAAACAAAATAATTCATCAAGACCTATTTAAAATTATCGATTTTTTACCAACATTATTTGTAGATTTGTTGTTTATAGATCCACCATATAATTTACGTAAGCAGTTTAATGCCAATCAATTCCGTGAAATGTCTGAAGAAGCGTATGAGGACTGGATAGAATCATGGTTAAATCCATTAAGAAGAATACTAAAACCAACTGCTTCCATTTATATTTGCGGTGATTGGAAATCTTCCTCAGCAATTTATCGTGTGATGTCTAAATACTTTAAGGTTCAAAACCGAATTACATGGGAACGGGAAAAAGGTCGAGGTGCTCTAAGTAACTGGAAAAACTGCTCAGAGGATATCTGGTTCGGTACTGTGTCCAATAAGTTCTATTTCAATAGTAAAGCAGTTATGCTGAAACGGAAAGTAGTTGCACCTTACAGGGACGAGGCAGGTAAACCTAAAGATTGGAAAAGTGAACAAGATGGCAATTATCGGCTAACATATCCATCGAATCTATGGACAGATATAACTGTTCCATTTTGGTCTATGCCTGAGAATACTGACCATCCGACACAGAAACCAGAAAAACTTGTGGCTAAAATTATCCTTGCCAGTTCTAAAGAAGGGGATTTTGTTTTTGACCCTTTTTCGGGTGTAGGGACTACTTGTGTTGTAGCAAAGAAATTAGGTCGACACTACTGCGGTGTCGAAATAGATGAGACTTATTGCTGTTTAGCAGAAAAACGTTTAGAATTAGCAGAGGAAGACAAAACAATCCAAGGTTATGTTGGTGGAGTATTTTGGGAACGGAATACAATGAAAGACCAGAAAAGAATTTAAAATGTAAGAGGAGCAGTATTAATTACTTGTAATTTATACGTTTTATATTTTGAATATTTTTATGTTAACATAACCTATATAACATAACTATCTAACCAGAAAGAAAGGAGAGTGTTTATGAGTAATCCAGACGTTTCAAAACAAGGGATTCCGCTATTAGGAGATGATTTTCCTACAATGAATATAATGACGACACATGGCAAGATAGAATTACCTAAAGTGTTTGCAGGGAAATGGTTTGTCTTGTTCAGCCATCCAGCGGATTTTACACCTGTATGCACTACAGAGTTTGTAGCATTTCAAAATCGGTATGAAAAGTTTAAGGCGTTGAATTGTGAGTTGATAGGTCTTAGTATGGACCAGGTGTTCTCGCATATAAAGTGGGAAGAATGGATACGGGAAAAGTTAGGAATTGATATTCAATTTCCCATTATAGCGGACAATGGTGCAGTAGCAAATACTCTGGGGCTGGTCCATCCGGGAAAAGGAACAAATACAGTTCGGGCAGTATTTGTCGTTGATGACAAGTCAAAAATACGGTTGATTATTTATTATCCTCAAGAGGTAGGTAGAAACATTGACGAAGTCGTTCGAATTGTAGAGGCGTTACAAATTGCCGATAAATATAAGGTTGCAATGCCTGAGAATTGGCCTCATAATGAATTAATTAAGGACCGTGTAATTATACCACCACCTACTGATACGAATAGTGCCAGAGAACGTTTGGCTAAAGCTAAAGAAGGTGGTTATGAATGCTATGATTGGTGGTTTTCTCACAAAAAATTAGAAAAATAAAAATATTCGGTGAATAATTTCAGATTTTCAGACATGTCAGACTTTTCAGATAATTAGGACAAGTTGGACATATAAACTTGTATATTATTCCTCATAGTAGAAGAGCTTTACATTGCGATTTTTCAAACGATTTAGGAATGCATCAACATCGTCGATAGCGGATTCGGCGGAGTGTACCCCAGGTTTATTTAATTCGCCACGCGCTATCATTAGTGCCCCTTCAACTGCGGGGATACTCGTTATCTCAGCGATGTGCCCTACACCAGAATAATAATGATGTGTTGGTTTTCCATTCTTCTCACCATACACATCTATACGGAATACGGACTGGTCGATACCTCCTTTTGAGAAGATGCCCATATTAACCAGTGGCAAAAGAATTTTGGTTAATATTTCCCGTTTTCGCGAGGTATTCGTTAATCCGAGGGAGCCTAAAAATGTGGCTAAACGTGCAATATATGGTGGGTGAATACCCCCATGTAGTGATACATACGTCAAACCTGGCAAATTGCGTGGGACAGACACGGATTCCGCATGACCCGTAATATAGACAGGTAATTTGCCCATAGGTTCAGGAAACTCCACTATTTTTCGTTCTGTACCAGTTTTAATTTTTACCTCTTTTCCATCTCGCCACTGCAGGGTATAACCGCTAAAAATATGCAATACGTGTTTTACATTTGCTGGTCCGATATCTTCATCTGAACCTCCAGCCCAATTGATTTCTATTCGTTCTGGTTTGTCTAAGGATACATAACCTTTCTTTGCTAATAAATTAGTTATTCCTGGTGAGTTTCCCAATCCTGCAATTACTGTAATTCCTGCATCTTTTGCCTTTTCATTTAGAGTTATCGCAGAGAGATAGGCATCATAATCATCGCAAATACTCACATAAGGCACTTTTGCATCGAGACATGCATCAATAATGTCATGTTCAAACATATAAAATGGACCGATAAACCCCAATGCTACATTATGCACTCTAACAGCGTCAATTAGAGATGCTCTATCTTTTGCATTGACAAATTTAGCTGAAAACTTAGAACCGAGATTTTTTGCAATTTGTTGCGCCTTATCTACATTAATATCGGCAATGGTAATGGAAGTTACATCATCTTCCTTTGCAAGTAATTCGAGCGCAACTTTTGCCATATCCCCACATCCACCTAAAACACATATTTGCATAACGGTCTCCTTTCCTTTTAATCATACATAATCTTACATATTCTTAATGGTATGACGCACACTTATTTTTAGTCAAACACACAGTAAGAGACATTTTTAATAACGAATTTGTGTCGTTTTGTAATGGTAAAGTAAAAAAAGGTGAAGAGAAATCATAGTGTTCAAATATATTGTTCATTACAGATTTAAGGAATTACACATTTAATAGTGATTGTGGTAAAATGATATTGTAGTAATCAAGGGTAAAAGATAACTAAAAAACAATTTGAGGAGAATACTATGACAGAAAATAAAGATTTTACTCTTGCTCTAATGGTTCCTGCAATTTGGATTGGTGATATACTGTTTCTGGTACTTTATACAATTGCATCACCTGTTTTATTTTTCTGGGCATTGTTTAAACCAGAATCACCACAGGAGTTTATAGTTAATTTGTTTGGCGGTAGTGAGAGATGAAAGAGAACAATTAGGACGAGTAGAAAAGGTCGGACACGTCAAAAAGTATAAGACATGGTTTTTAAGAGGTAGATAATGTTGAGACGTTTGTTTCGCGATTTTTTTGGTTAAAGTCGAAGTTTATAGTATCGTCTGTAGATACGTCAATATAGACATATCCACCATTTTCAAGTTTGCCGAAAAGTATTTCATCTGCTAAGGGTGTTTCTATCTCTGTCTGTATCAGACGGGCTAAGGGTCTTGCACCTAATCGTGTATCATAACCTTTCTCTGCAAGGTAGATGCGTGCGGATGGGCTTAATTCGATTGCCACTTCTTTTTCTATAAGTTGTGCCTTTATTCTATTTATAAACTTATC
Organism: Candidatus Hydrogenedens sp.; assembly: GCA_020216745.1. Classification (GTDB taxonomy): domain Bacteria; phylum Hydrogenedentota; class Hydrogenedentia; order Hydrogenedentales; family Hydrogenedentaceae; genus Hydrogenedens. The sequence goes on along the minus strand of JAIWNQ010000081.1, from coordinate 6,244 downwards.
AACGATTAGCTTCATTATTTCTATGTTAAGCGGATTAAATGAGACGATAGCATCTAATCGGTTTCGGAATTCTGGGGACATGGTTTGTTCAATGGCTTTTATACTTTTTCGTTCAGCATCGTTTTGAGACATGGTAAATCCAATGGATTGGGAATACAGTTCTCTTGCACCTGCGTTAGAAGTCATAATGAGTATGACATTACGGAAATCTGCCTTTTTGCCCATATTATCAGTCAATGTTGCTTCATCCATCACCTGAAGCAGGATATTAAACAGGTCGGGATGTGCCTTTTCTATTTCATCGAGTAAAAGGACTGTATATGGATAACGACGTATTTCGTCTACAAGAATTCCACCTTGCTCAAAACCTACATACCCTGGCGGGGCACCAATAAGTCTTGCGACTGCATGTTTTTCCATATATTCACTCATATCATATCTTGCGAAATGATTCCCGAGAATGGTGGCGAGTTGTCTTGCCACTTCTGTTTTACCAACACCAGTAGGTCCAGTAAATAAGAAACAACCAATAGGTCGGTTAGGTTTTCCCAATCCTGCTCGTGAACGACGGATAGCTTTGACTACTGTATCAATTGCTTCATCCTGTCCGAAAACGACGGACTTTAGTTCTTTTTCGAGATTTTTTAATTTCTCTTTATCAGCGGAATTAACCGTTCTGAGTGGAATTTGTGCCATATCTGCAATTGTGCGTTCAATATCTTTCACATCAACTGTAATTTGTTCTTGATTGGATTCGATACGTACCATTGCGGCGGATTCATCTAAAACATCAATTGCTTTGTCAGGTAAAAATCTGTCGTTTAGGTATTTTGCGGACAAATCAACAGAGGCAATAAGTGCCTCTTTTGTAAAGGTAACATTATGATGTTTCTCATAACTCTCTTTTAATCCACGAACAATCTCTATACATTCGTCAATAGATGGCTCATGCACATCTATCTTTTGAAACCTTCTTGAAAGGGCTCTATCTTTTTCGAAATGATTTTTAAATTCTTCGTATGTTGTAGCACCGATACAGTGAATCTCTCCACTTGCTAAAAATGGTTTAAGTATTGAGGCGGCATCAATACTTGATTCCGTAGTGCTACCTGCTCCTACAAGGGTATGAATTTCGTCAAAATATAGAATTACATTTTTTTTCTTTAATACTTCCTGAATAAGGGATTTGATTCTTTGTTCAAAATCACCCCGATATTTAGTTCCAGCAATCATTCCAGGCAGGTCAACCATTAGTATTTCCACTTTTTTAAGGGCTTCAGGTACTTTAGCATCGGCTATTCTCTGAGCTAATCCTTCTACAATGGCTGTTTTCCCGACACCAGGTTCACCCACAAAAATAGGATTATTTTTCCTTCTACGGCAGAGAACACGGATTGCTCGTTGAATCTCGAGTTCACGTCCAATAACGGGGTCTATCTTACCTTTACGTGCTTTTTGGACTAAATTGATAGTGAAATTTTCCAAAACAAGAGATGTTTTTTTGGTACGTGCTTGTTGTTCTTCTTCTATGTTCAACTCTTGTTCATCAGAAGGATAAGCTTCATTTTTTGTAATATATTCCAGTATTTCCAGTCTGGTAATGCCTTCTTGATAAAGGAAATAAGCAGCATGGGAGTCTTCTTCTTCGAAAAATGCTGCAAGGATGTCACCCGCATCGACTTCGGACTTGCTTGAGTTTTGAACATGATATACTGCACGTTGAATTAACCTGTCAAACGCTGGCGTTTGTTGTAAGTTTAAATCAACACTTCTTGGAACCTTTGCAATATACTCATCAAAGAAGTTGTTTAATTTTTTACGAAGTCTCTCTATATCACACCCACAATTTATAAGGATTTCTTTTCCATAAGGGTCATCTAATAAGACATAAAGCAAATGTTCAGGACATAGATACTCATGTCTCCGTTTTCTTGCTTCTTTTAGGGCATTACCTATGGCACGTTGTATTTGTTTACTTAACATAATTTATATCACCTTGTATGTTTGATTCTCTATAATAAACATTATAAATAACAAAAATATTCATTTTATTCAGGCTTAATTGAACACCGCAAAGGAAAGCCATTTTGTCGTGCTAATTTATGGACTGTTTCTACTTTTGCCTCGGCAACAGAACGAATATATATACCTGCAACACCGATACCTTCACGGTGAACTTTTAACATAATACGCATGGCATCCTCATAAGGTTTATTAAAAATCTTTTGAAGAATAAACACAACAAACTCCATCGTCGTGTAATGGTCGTTATGAAGTAGGACTTGATACAACTTAGGGAGGTTTACTATATTCTCATCTTTTACATGACTCTCGTGTTGTGTCCCTGTTGATGACATATATGTTCCCTCATTTAACTCTACAATATATTATACTAAATTTCTACTTTAATTTTTTATCTATTGATTTATCAGAGTTGACAATATATGCTAAAAGTTATTATTGTAATATAAAGTACTAACACAAAGGTGTGATTATGAAAAGTTGTTATCGTTGTGGAACACCGTGGGAAAGTTTTACCAAAAAACAGCCTGGTGTGAAAGAGACGTGTACCAAATGTAATGCTTATCTTCATTGTTGCATGAATTGTCGTTGGTACCTACCTGGGAAACCCAACGACTGTTTAATACCGAATACAGATAAAGTGGCAAACAGAGAAGGACCCAATTTTTGTGATTTCTTTGAGATAAAGGATAGGGTTGAAAATCTTGACTCTTCATGGGAACAGCAGAAGGAAAAAGCTAAGAAGGATTTTGAACAACTATTTGGAACTCCATAATAAAATTGTTTGGAATACATAAGTCAAATTTTTTGTTATTTATACAATTTTTAAATTTGGCAGAGGAAAAGGAATAGAATTACGACACACTTATTAATTGTAGATGATAAAGAAAGCATGTTAAACCTGCTATCACAGGCTTTTAAAGATTTGGGATTTCATGTAACTATTGCATCATCTGGAGAATCGGCAATAGATTTACTGAGTAAGCACTCTTTTGATATAGTCCTTTCGGATTTGAGCATGCCTGGCAAATCGGGGTTGGATGTATTAAGGTTTGCAAAAAGTATATCCCCTGAGATAGAGGTTATTATCATAACCGCCTATGGAACAATAGACACAGCTGTTGAAGCGATGCGATTGGGAGCCCATGATTATATTACAAAACCGTTTCAATTGGCAGTATTGAAAAATAAGGTTACAAAATTAGCCAAACAAATAGAAATGAAGAGTAGCAATCGAGTTCGAACATGGATACATCCTTCTGTCCAACACCTCATAGGTGAAAGTTCACAAACGCGTCAATTACGACAAATGATTGCACGAATTGCACCCACCAGAAGTTCTGTTTTAATTACAGGACCCAGTGGTGTAGGGAAGGAATTGGTCGCACGGGCTTTACATGAAGCGAGTCCACGTAGGGATGAGCCTTTCATTGCTTTAAATTGTGCTGCTTTAGCACCTACACTTTTAGAAAGTGAGTTGTTTGGACATGAGAAAGGTGCATTTACTGGAGCAACATCACGATATATAGGGCGATTTGAACGGGCACATAAAGGAACGTTGTTTTTAGATGAAGTAGGTGATATAGACCCAGGCGTACAGGTGAAACTGTTGAGGGTTTTACAGGATGGTGAATTTGAAAGGGTTGGAGGGACAGAAACAATAAAAGTAGATGTGCGAATTTTAGCAGCAACAAATCATGATTTACGTAAATCTATTACTCAAGGAAAATTTCGGGAGGATTTCTATTATCGTCTTAATGTCTTTTCAATATATGTACCCCCACTGAGAGAGCGTCCTGAAGATATCCCCTATTTAGTTGACCATTTTCTAAATCGTTTTAGCATGGAATTTGGCAAGGAATTATATGAGGTTGACGATGAAGTTATTAAAATATTTTTGCGGTATCCATGGCCTGGAAACATTCGGGAATTAGAAAATGTAATGGAACGAGCCGTTGTCTTAGCTACAGGACCTCAAATAACCATAAATGAATTACCTTACGAAATTCTAAGTTATGCTGACATAAAAGGTATTCCAGAACAAGGGGTAGAAGAGAAGGAAACACGAATCGACATGTTTTCCTTAGACCAATATACAGACCAAATTGAAAAAGAACTCATTCTCAAAACGCTTGAGGAATTTCACTGGAATAAGACCAAAACTGCAAAAAAATTAGGTATTAAAAGGACAACGCTTCAATATAAAATAAAAAAATTGGGACTCGAATAATTGCCTACCTCTTTGTCAATGCCAATAGTAACTACAAAATATTTTTACTGGTTGAATTAACTTCGTTGTAATCTAATTATGCCTTTTTTGGCAATATCTTTACGATAGTGCATTCCCTCAAAGTGTATTTTATCCACTGCATTATAGGCCTTTTTGACAGCAGATGGTAAATCTTTGTCCCAAGCAGTAACATTAAGCACCCGTCCACCATTTGTATAAAATTTTCCATCTTCTTCAGCCGTTCCTGCATGGAAAACCACCACATTAGGGTCCTTTTCCGCTTCGTCAATTCCAGTGATTAATTTTCCTTTTTCGTAAGTTCCTGGATATCCCTTGCTGGTAAGTGCAACAGTCACACAGGCATAGGGATTATATTTGATAGAAAGTTTATCCAATGTTCCTTCAATAGTTGCCCGGAAGAAAGGCACGATATCTGATTCCATTCGCGGTAGAATTGCTTGCGTCTCAGGGTCACCAAAACGGACATTAAACTCCACGACATAGGGTCCCTGTTCGTTAATCATTAAACCTGCATATAGAATTCCCTTGAAGGGCATCCCTTTTTGGGACATGGTTTCTATTGTGGGTTGTAGTATCCTTTCAAATATTTGTTTTTCAACATGATTAGTTACAATAGGGGCTGGTGAATAAGCACCCATTCCACCTGTATTAGGACCTTTATCATCGTCGAACACAGGTTTATGGTCTTGACTACTGGTTAATGGAATAATGTGTCTGCCATCTGAAAAAGCGAGAATACTGGCTTCTTCCCCTGTTAAGTATTGCTCAATCACAATTGTTTCACCAGCAGAACCAAACGTTTTTTTCTGCATTGCGTCATTAATTGCATTTATTGCGTTATTTTCATCAAAAGCAACTGTTACCCCTTTACCTGCGGCTAATCCATCAGCCTTGATAACAATAGGGGTACCATGTTTTCTAACATATTCAATTGCCGAGTCCGAATCTTTGAAGATAGCATAATGGGCTGTGGGTATTCCCGCTTCTTTCATTATGTTTTTAGCGAAGGATTTGCTGGCTTCCAATTGTGCGGACTGTGCTGTCGGACCGAAAACAGGGATATCATACTGAGATAAAAAATCGGTTATACCTAAAGCAAGGGGTTCTTCAGGACCGACAACAACAATTTGTATTTTTTCTTTCTGAATAAATTCTTTAATTGCTCCAAAATCTTTTATATTTAGAGGAGCACAAGAAGACTTTTCCATTTTTTTAATTCCGGGATTACCGGGGATAGCATAAACTTTTTCCACTTCTGGGCTTTGCTGAATTTTCCAACAAAGGGCATGTTCTCTGCCACCACTTCCGAGAACTAATATTCTCATAAATAACCTCCTTATAACCATGAAGTTTATATAGGTTTACTAATTTTTTACATAGAGGAATTAAAGATGTTCCTCTTGAGAACATAAAGGGGCAGATTCCGATGGAGGTGATGCATGATGGTCTAAAAATTCAGCAATATTCTTATCATAACGGGAGGTACAGAAGAAAGCCTCCTGAGCTAAACGGTACCTTGTAATAAAGGATACTGCTCCTTCATGGGCTCGCATTTCATGCATCACTAAAGGATAATAAATTCTGTCAACAACTACAGTTACATATCTAAAGTTTTTAGCGGCTGAGCGTATCATTGTAATACCGCCAATATCAATTTGATTAAATAATTCATCTACGGAACCACCCGACTGCTCAATGATTCGCGATACTGGTTTGGGGTTTGCCACTACAAGGTCGATTTGTGGAAAATTATATTGTTGCATTTGTTCTATATGTAATTTATTATCCCGTAAAGCAAGTAATCCCGCATGAATTTTTGGATGAAGTGTTTTTAACCTTCCTCCGAGAATTTCAGGAATGCCTGTAAATTCGCCGATATATATTGAAGGAATGCCATTGGCTCGAAGATAATCATTTGTTCCGACGGTTGCGATAATTTCGACATGATATTCATGTAGAAATTGTGCGAAT
>JAIWNQ010000080.1 GCA_020216745.1 Candidatus Hydrogenedens sp. | reverse complement strand
TCAACTAAACCACTTTTATCATAGCAACTAATAACTGCCCTTTTAATTCTTTCCATGAGATTCTCCTGAATTATTGTTCTTTTTTGATTTGATATATTATATTAATATACATTATTGATATAGAAAAATTCTCAAAATGGAACCAAAACATGTACAATTTATAAGAGGTTTTTTTGTCCTTCATCAAGTTCAACCATGATTTCGTCATTGAGGAGTTTAATAATTTCCTGTATATCTGTCCATGTCTTAACTTTATCCTTAGGGTTACGTAATAAATAAGCAGGGTGATAAGTCACCCTCAATGGTATTCCATGATAATTATGCCATTTACCCCTTAACTCATTTGTCGGTGCATCGGTTTTTAATAGTGTTTGTGCAGCAATCCTACCTAAAGCACAAATAACCTTAGGCTTTATAAGACGCAATTGTTCAAGCAAATAAGGTTCGCAGTGGAACACTTCCATAGGATTAGGATCTCGATTTTCAGGTGGTCGGCATTTCAGCACATTACAGATATATACATCCTCACGTCTCATCTTCATACCTTTGACGATAATATCCGTAAGTAATTGTCCTGCCCTTCCCACAAATGGCAATCCTTGTCGGTCTTCTTCTGCCCCAGGGGCTTCTCCGACAAAAACCAATTTAGCTTGTGGGTTACCTGTACCGAAAACCGTCTGAGTTCGTTCTGTATGAAGTGGACATTTAACACATTTTTTTACTTCTTCTTTTAGTAAATTTAGTTGATGCTGAATATGTTCCAATGAATTTTCTTCTTCTCTCTGCTCTAACTCTTGTTGTTCGGTTTCATTTTGGTGGTCACTGTTTTCATTACTGATTTCCGATTTCCCTTTATCGGCAAAAGCAAGGCTGTAACGTTTTATATGTTTAGCAAAAGAATGAGGGTCGAGAGCATCCCATCTCTGGGCACACTCTTGAGAAATATTTACTGTTTTTTTAGAGGTATATTCCTGATTTATAAAGGCAATGAGGTCTTCTAATAGGCTCTGCAACTCTTCATTTACATTCATTTCAATATTTCCTATGTCATCAAAGAAAATTCATATATTTTTTTGTATATAATATATAACAATTTGTTTTTTAAGTAAACAAATTGAATAATTTTATAGGCTGGGAAAATAGCTAATAAGGTAGCAAATGACAACTGAGGAATTAATAATACATCAACTTACAGAAAGAAATATAAGCCTTGCAACAGCCGAATCTTGCACAGGTGGTCTTATTGCTCACCGTCTTACAAACGTACCAGGCTCCTCTGCTGTTTTTTTAGGGGGTATTGTAGCATATAGTAATGAATTAAAAAAGAAATTATTAGGTGTTCCTGAGCATTTGTTAGTGGAATATGGTGCAGTAAGTGAGCCTGTTGCAAAAGAAATGGCTTTGGGAGTTTGCAAACATTTAGGAAGTATGCTTGGAATTGGTGTTACAGGTATTGCAGGACCTGGTGGAGGCACTTTGACAAAACCAGTGGGATTGGTTTATATAGGGATTGCGTCTTACGAGTTAGGACAGTGTCATGTTTATGAATTCCGATTTTCTGGTAGCCGATTGGAAATCAAACAACAAACAGCGGATAACGCCTTAAACCTGATTATTAACACTTTAAAACTTTTGAAAAAATGAGGATTCATTCCATGGTGAATAAAGATTTTGTACACTTACATACCCATTCTGAATACAGTATCTTAGATGGTATGTCACGGATTAAAGATTTGGTTGAACTCTGTCATAAATATAAAATGCCAGCTTTAGCATTAACAGAACATGGTAATTTGTTTAGTGCGGTTCCTTTTTACCGTGCTGTAAATAATTATAATGAGAAAAATGGGACTCAAATAAAGCCGATTCTTGGTGCTGAAGTTTATGTTGCACCGAAGGAAAGAACAAATAAAAATGAAAAGGAATTTGACCGAAGTTATTATCATCTACTACTACTATGTGAAAATGAAACAGGTTACAATAATTTGTGTAAATTAATATCGGCAGGGTATCTCGAAGGATATTATAAGAAACCTCGAATTGATATGAAACTTTTAGCAAATCACCATGAAGGGCTTATTGCTGGTAGTGGATGTATTAGTGGGCGAATTCCGAAAGCATTATCATATGATAAAGTTGAGATTGCAGAGAATACAATTGGTACCCTTGTTGATATTTTTGGTAAGGAACGATTTTTTCTGGAAATAATGTATCACTCGCTTCCTGAAGAAGATAAAGTGAATCCGAAGATTGTGGAATTATCAAAAAAATATAAGATTTCGCTCATCGCAACTCAAGATTCGCACTATACTTATCCAGACGACGCAGACGCCCATGAAATTCTGTTGTGTATCCAGTCGCAGGATACCTTATTAAATGAGAAACATTGGAAATTTGGTAGCAATGAATTTTACTTCCGCAGTCCGGATGAAATGTATCGAATTTTTAAAGATTTTCCGGAGGCATGTAGAAACACACTACGAATTGCAGAGATGTGTAGTGGTGATATTATCAAAAAGCGTAAGCTCATACCAAAATATATTCCAGAAGACCATTCAGACCCAAAAACCTACTTAAGGAAATTAGTCAATGAAGGTTTAAAAAAGAAATTTGAAGGGAATGTTCCTGACATTTACAAGGAAAGAGCAGAATATGAATTAAGGATTATAGAAAAACTCAATTTTGTAGATTATTTCCTTGTTGTCTGGGATATCGTACATTATGCAAAGACACACAGCATTCCTGTAGGGCCTGGTAGAGGTTCTGCGGCGGGGAGTATTGTAGCATATGTATTAGGTATAACTGACGTAGACCCGATACGTTATCAGTTATTGTTTGAACGTTTTTTAAATCCTGAACGAGTAAGCGACCCCGATATTGATATTGATTTTGCAGATACACAACGTTCTGAAATTATCCGCTATGCGATTTCAAAATATGGAGCGGAGAATGTAGCACAAATAGCCACATTTCAACGTTCACTTGCCCGCAACGTCGTTAGGGATGTAGGTCGCGCTCTTGGGATGGAATACAATGAAGTAGACCAAATTGCTAAGATGATACCCGCAGGGAAAATAACTTTAAACGAAGCATTGGAAAAAGAACCTGACTTGAAACAACTGGTCGAAACAGACTCAAATGTAAAAAAGTTATGGAACTTTGCTATTAAGTTAGAGGGGATTATAAGGAATTGTGGAACTCATGCTGCGGGGATAGTTATCTGTGACAAACCAATCGTTAATTTCGTAGCCCTGTTCAGGGAACAAAATTCAGAATTTGTTGCAACACAAGCGGAAAAAGAATGTGTTGAATATCTCGGTTTATTAAAGATGGATATACTTGGACTAAAGACCTTAACAGTTATTGACAACACGTTAAAATTAATTAAAAAACATAAAGGCATAACTATTAATCTGGGAAACATTCCATTAGATGACAAGAAGACATTTAAGATATTACGGGAAGGGAAGACATTAGGGGTTTTTCAATTAGAAAGTTCTGGGATGCGTGACGTTGCAATTCGACTTAAGGTAAGCACTTTCGAGGAAATTTCTGCTCTGGTTGCGTTATATCGCCCAGGACCCATGAAATTTATTGATACATTCATCCAAAACAAATTTAATCCTGAAAAAATTCAATATTGGCATCCATCCTTAGAACCGATAGTAAAAGAGACCTATGGAATTCCAATTTACCAAGAACAAGTCATGCAGATAGCTCAAACATGTGCAGGATTTTCCCTACCCCAATCAGATACGTTACGTTCAGGAATGGCAAAGAAAAAAATAGAAATTGTTAAGAAAATGGAAGAACCATTCATCAATGGATGTAAAAAAAATGGAATTGATGGACAACTGGCATCTCAAATTTACTCAAATATTCAGGAATTTTCTAATTATGGATTCAATAAATCCCATTCTGTGGCATATGCACTTTTGTCGTATCAAACAGCATACTTAAAGGCAAATTTTCCTGAAGAGTATATGTGTGCTTTGCTAACAAGTGAAACCGATAATCTGGACAAAATCTCTTTATATGTTCAGGAAGCAAAACGGATGGGAATCTCAATATTTCCACCTGATATTAATAAAAGTGATGTTGGCTTTACTATTGAGGACAAATCAATTCGGTTTGGTCTTGGCGTCATAAAAAATGTGGGAATCGGTGTTTGTCAATCTATTGTAGAAGAGCGAGAACTCAATGGACCATATAAGAATATTTTCGATTTTTGTCAACGGTTAAATCCACGTCAAATTAATAAACGTGTTTTAGAGAATTTAATAAAGGCAGGGGCATTTGATAGCTTTGGTGTGAAACGTAAAGAAATGTTTGATTTGATTGATATATCTCTGGCGGAAGGGCAACGAGCTATACGTGACCGTGAATTAGGACAAATCAGTTTATTTGATGAATCAGAAGGAGTAACAACGAGAGCGACCTCTCGGGATAAAACCCAAAAAGATGATTGGGCGTTGTTAGAAAAGTTAACATATGAAAAAGAGGTGGTTGGTTTATACCTTACTGGACATCCATTAGAACAGTATAAGGACTTACTTTCTATATGGGTAGCTCCACATTATATGATTGAAGAGGGCAAGGAAGGTGACGAAGTTATTGTTGGTGGAATCGTTTCTTCTATAAAATATCACACAAATGAAAAAGGAAAAATGGCATTTGTCAGTTTGGAAGGCATTGGGAAACAATACGAAGTTACTTTTTTTTCAGATGTTTATGAGGAATCAAAAGATATTCTCTCCAAAGGAAGTGTTATTTTTGTTCTCAGTAAAATAAATTTCCGCAAAGGACAACTTGGTTTGATTGCTCGCACAGCGGTCAAACCCACAGAATTATTTACACTTGCAAAGGCTCTTCATATTCGTGTGAATTCGTTCCAATTAAAAGAAGATTACGATAAATTTTCTGATATTATTGTTCATCATACTGGAGAATGTGATGTATTTTTTCATTTTGAAGATATAATAAACCAACTTACGGATTCCGAGAATGATGATGATAAAGTTGAGTTAGTGGATACTGTACCGAAGAAAGTGGAAATAATTATTCAGGCTCATCCAGACTATAATGTTACCCCTACACCTCAGCTATTAATGGAACTTGAAAACATATTCGGTGAAGGAAATGCCTGGTTTAGTCCAGGCTATGCTCTACCATTACACATTAATGGTAAAATCAAAATTTTCTAATTTAGATTAGATGTTTGTGTAGTTTCACTGCCTTGTAGTCTGAATATATAAATCACTCTACTTTACATATAACGACTACAATTACAATATGTTCTTATACGGAAGTTACATAAAACAATCAAAAAGAAGGAAAGCAAATTAAGTTGTTTACTGTTCAGTTGATGAATAAGGTTGTTCCATCGAGCCTTTACTTACCAGTTCCATTTCTTTGTTTACTTCTTTTTCTAATTCATCAATTGCTCGATATGCAATTTCGAGGGCATTTTTCTGTCGCTCAGAGAGCGAGCCAAGTTGTTCTTTTGTAGCAAGATATAGAATGTTTTTAATTATAGTTAAATAGTTATAAATTTTTGACACAATATGATTTGATAATCCTACCTGAATTTCTTTTAGTAGATTTAATTTATTTTCAATTTCTTCTTTTTGTTTTCGTAAAACAAATGATATTTCTTGGAGTCGTTGTTGTTCACGCTTATCAATAAGAATTCCAAGAAAATGTCGTCTACGATTTTGATAAAACGCCTGAACGATAAAGTCTACAGGTATTTCTTCTCCTGTCGAGGTAAGTGCTATCGCATTGATATTCATATTTTCTCTTGATTTCAGAGAGAGTAAATGTTCTCCTATTAAAGTATCATCAAAAAAGAAACTACGAATTCGTTCACCTATGATACCTTCAGATTTAAGTTGGAAAAAATCATACGCATTGGCATTCGCATCAACAATAATTTCACGTTCGTCAAAAATAATAATAGGAGTTCCAATGCTATCTATAATTGATTTGATAATCCCTTGCGTGTAAAGAAGTTCTTGTTCCTTTTGCAAAAGGTCTTTCCGCGTTTCGTTTATATAAAAAAGAAAAAAGTAAGCAAAAGGAGCTGAGAAAAAGATTGTGAAACTACGCCAAAATAGATAATAAGAAGAATAGGATATTCCTTCCCATAGCCATGCCCCAATAATAGAAAAACACATGAAGATGATAACAATTAAGGTCACTATAAGAGGATAGGGTTTCTTTTCTACATATAGAAGATAAGAAAATATAAAAAAGGGATAAAACATTACTATTGGACTATACTCTTTTTCTGTAACAAGGACAGCCAATGTAATAGAGGATAGGTGAAGAAAAAAATTCAGTGGTGTCGTAAAAAGATGATACTTTCCAAAGAAAAACGTGAAATGCACAAACACATTATGTGCAACAATGAATACAATGAACAGTGGAAGTAAATACTGTTGATGAAAAGCCTCAATAATATATCCGACAACGACAATAATTAACGTAAGATACCTCAAAAACAAAGCGAGACTTTCGATTGAATTGATAACCTTTGTATGTATTTCAAGTTGGATAGGTGTTTGTTCTGGGTCTTTAGTCCAAAAAAGGAAAAGTCGCTTTAAGTTTGATGGAAACATAAATAAACTCTCTTTACTTTAAATAAATTTATCATTATCTTATTATAATTTCCTAACTTTTGGAAAATCCTACTTCTTATTTTACTATGATATACAAGGAAGTATAATATTAAACTATCGGGTAAAGTATTGAAATTGTAACATTAAAATAATTATAGGAGAATAATTATGGCAAAAATAGCGATGATAGGTGCTGGAAGTGTCGTGTTTTGCAAGACATTATTTATGGACCTCGTATCTATTCCTGCATTCCAAGATGCAGAGTTCTGGTTTATGAGTCCTACACTCAAAAAAATAGAACGAATGAAAAATTTTGCAGACCGTGTAGGCAAAGAAAATGGTTTAAAGATTAAAAATTATATTACTCAAGACAGACGTGAAGCCTTAAATCAAGCAGATTACGTAATTGCAATGTTGCAAATTGGAGGGGTAAATGCTTTTAAGTATGATTATGAGATACCATTAAAGCATGGGGTTGACCAATGTATTGGGGATACCATGGGACCGGGAGGAATATTTAGGGCACTTCGTACTATTCCTGTCATGTTAGAATTAGCAAATGATATGCAGGAACTTTGTCCAAACGCATATTTGTTGAATTATGTTAATCCCATGGCAATGGTATGTTGGGCATTAGGGAAAGTCCCTGGACTTAAGTTTGTGGGGCTATGTCATGGTGTTCAAACAACATTAGATTTAATTTCCGGTTATGTAGAAGTTCCAAAGGATGAGATTGACTACTTAGTTGCTGGGATAAATCATATGGCTTGGTTCTTAAGAATTGAGCACAAAGGAAAAGATTTATATCCCTTATTCAAACTCCGTTGTGAGCAACCTGAATATTATGTAAACGAAAAAGTGCGTATTGAGGTTATGAGACATTTTGGATATTTTATGACTGAAAGCACAGGACATCTTTCCGAATATATTCCATGGTTTCGTAGTCATGAGAGGACACTAAAAATGTATTGTGACGAACCATCTTTTGGTGGAGAATCAGGTGCTTATTATAAATGGTGCAAGCTAATTGCAGAAAAATTAGAGAATGAGGACTTGCTGGCGAATGAACCGACAAAAATTAAAGGAAGAAGTGTTGAATATTGCTCTTATATCCTTGAAGCATTAGAAACAGGCAAAACATTTAAATTTCAAGGGAATGTTCGAAACGACCATTATATTACAAATCTTCCAGACGGCTGTTGTGTTGAAATTCCAGTGTTTGCAGATAAAATAGGATTACATCCAACACATATAGGGGCATTGCCATCTCAATGTGCTGGGTTAAATCTTACCAATGTAAATGTTCAGGGGTTAGCAGTAGAGGCAAGTATCCAGGGAGACCCAGAATTGGTTGTTTCAGCATGTGCATTAGACCCGCTTACCTCTGCATGTCTGTCCTTAAAAGAGATACGCGATATGGTAGCGGAAATGTTGGAAGCCGAACAAACATGGCTACCTCAATTTGCAGGAAAATCATTAAGACCGACACCGATTATTTCGGTTCCAAAAGATGTTCAGCGAGCTAAAGTGCCGTTAGACCCAGCATTAGCAGTTGTTCATCGTTTTGGTGAATTAGCAGAAAAAGCAAGCAAAACTACATAAGTCAATATATAAGGTTTTAGGTTATGTCAAAAAATAAAAAAGAAGATAACAAAATAAACCGACGAAGGTTTATAAAAAAGATTAGTTCAGGCTTGATATTGCTCAACAGTTCATCATGGTTCGCTCATGCTTTTGCAGAGGGAATTAGTCTCTCAGATGTAATTCGTCTGGCAGTTATTGGCAACGGTGGGATGGGTTCAAGACATATAGAGGCTCTGGCTGTTAATCCTAATTGCCAGATTGTAGCAGTATGTGATGTTGCAAAAAGTCGATACTATCAGGCGATGGATACAGTTGAAAAACTTAGTAAAAAGCGACCAGAAGGTTTTCAAGATTTTCGTTATTTGCTTGACCGCTCAGACATCGATGCTGTCTTTGTTGCAACTCCTGACCATTGGCATGCCCTTTTAACAATTATGTTTTGCAAAGCTGGAAAAGACGTCTATGTAGAAAAGCCTGTTTGCGTTACGATTCAGGAAGGTCGTGCTATGGTTGACACTGCCCGAAGATACGGTCGTGTTGTTCAGGCAGGAACACAACAGAGGTCTATGCCTGTATTTCAAAGGGCAATGCACATTATCCACTCGGGACATTTAGGGACAATTACATCTGCTCGGGCCTGGGTCGGTGTTAACGAATGGAAACCAGGTGAGAAGATTGAACCCATACCTAAAGGGTTAGACTGGGATTTGTGGCTTGGTCCCGCACCCTATGTACCTTTTTCTCGGGAGCGATTTGGCGGTTTTATGGGATTTTTTGATTATGCCCGTGGTGGACAGCTAACAAATTGGGGAATTCATTTGATTGATGTGGTTCATTGGGGAATACAACAGGACGCTCCTTTGTCTATTCAGGCTGTCGGCGGAAGTTATCGTGAGGGTCCAGGGGCTGATAATTATGAAACGATAGAAGCGTTGATGGAATACCCTGGATGTTTTGTAACATGGGAACAAAGACACGCAAATTCTCATGCAAATAAAGGGTACGGCATAGCGTTCCACGGGACAAAAGGTTCTTTATTTGTAGATAGGGGTTCTTTTATTATTAGATATGCAGATGGGTCGCAAGCACCTGAATTTGTAGGGGAACCAGAACGCAGTTGGGCTAATACAGACCACCATAATAACTTTTTTGATTGCGTTCGAACACGAAAAAAGCCTTCCGCAGATATAGAACAAGGATTTCGTTCAACATCGGCTGTTTTACTTGCAGGTATTGCATTGCGAACCAGTAGAAAATTGTTATGGGACTCCGCAAATGAACAATTTGTAAACGATAGAGAGGCAAATTGTTATCTTACTCGAACATATCGTGCACCTTGGCATTTGTAATAAGACAGAAAAAGGAATAGAACATGATAACAACTATACTAACTATTTTTTTTATGGTATCAATGTTGACCGCTCCATCTGATTTCGACAGGAGTATGTCACTTGAACTTCTCATTGGGAAACTTAATTCTGAAAACCCATCAGACCACGCAATAGCAAGGCAATTGCTACCTCTAAAACCACCTATGGATGTTTTACCTAAAATTATTCCTTGTTTGCAATCGACAAACCCGGATATTTCTGGAACAGCACGAAATATCTTGTTTGATATTACAAACCGCTTAATAAAGACAGAGATGGAAAATAAACAGATATTTTACAATAAATTAATCAATTATTTTGAGGATACATCTTTAAGTGATTCTGCTCGTGACGTAATATTAAAAACATTAATACTTATGATAGATGAGCAAACAGACCTTAGTGTATTAAGAGAATATCTTTTAG
>JAIWNQ010000071.1 GCA_020216745.1 Candidatus Hydrogenedens sp. | reverse complement strand
TAATTAGACCTTGGCAAAAAAATAGTGGCGATAATTACCATCACTCAATAAACTTTATGGATTATCTCCTTGCAACAATTCCTCTTTTTCTATCTTTGCTTGGTTTCATAATTCCTTTCTCTCCTTCTCTTTCACAAGTGTTTCACTACATTGGCAACTCATTAAAATTTCTTTCAGATACTCACATACCAAATCATGCCACAAGTTCCGTCACGAATCACTTTCTGTTATTAACCATTAGCATAATTATCTGGTTTGGTGGTATTATCCTCGGAATTTTTCACATTCGGACTAAAGAGCAAAACAAAGAAAATCAAAAAACAATCTCTGCTACCTATATATACCAGACTGCTATTGAAAGTTTGATATTCTCCTCAGACCGCATCACCCGATTCTTTCAAAATGGGAAACTACGTTCTTACCTAAGCACTTTTTCAGTCTCAATTATCTTGATTTCTTTTGTATCTCTCGTTATCGACTGGCAAAATATAAATATTTATGTTTCATCTCATATAAGTCATACGACAGGCAAAATCTACCTTTATGATTTGATTTTAATACTTACTATTATCATAGGAATTGCTGGGGTCATTTCCTCTTCTTCGAAACTTACTGCGGTTATTTGTCTTGGCATTGTTGGGTATAGCATCGCGGTAATATTTTTAATTTTCAGTGCACCAGACTTAGCCATGACCCAATTTATCATTGAGACCCTTACTGTTGCTTTATTTGTATTTGTCTT
This sequence comes from Candidatus Hydrogenedens sp., assembly GCA_020216745.1. Classification (GTDB taxonomy): domain Bacteria; phylum Hydrogenedentota; class Hydrogenedentia; order Hydrogenedentales; family Hydrogenedentaceae; genus Hydrogenedens. The sequence goes on along the minus strand of JAIWNQ010000071.1, from coordinate 9,258 downwards.
TTACCATTTACCAGAACAACACTTGCCACGTAGAACATGGACAATTCGACGGGATGTTGTTCTCTCCATCATTTTTGGAATCATTATGGGCTTTATTACCCTTACAGCATCCAGTATCCAAACCCATCCTACAATTTCTTCATACTTTGCATCAAAAAGTTTATCTGAGGCACACGGAAGTAATATCGTAAATGTTATACTTGTAGATTTTCGTGGCTTTGACACTATGGGAGAAATTACAGTATTAGCTATAGCAGGGATTGGCACGTATGCACTACTTAGATACCAGAGGATAAAAAACCATGAATAGTTTAATACTAAAAACTGCTGCTAAATATATTGCACCATTGTTGTTTCTATTTGCAATCTACCTTCTTCTAACAGGTCATAACCAGCCTGGGGGTGGCTTCTCTGGTGGATTAGTTGCTTCTGCTTCTTTCATTCTAATAGCCTTCGCCTTCGGTCCTGATACTGCAAGGAATTATCTTCGTTTTTCCCCCGTAACTATAACTACTGTTGGGCTATGTATTGCTTGCGGAAGTGGTGTTATTTCTATCCTATTAGGAAGTCCTTTTATGACGGGGATATGGATAACCCTTTGGACAACCCCTCACTATTCCTTATCATTAGGGACACCCATGCTCTTCGATATGGGTGTATTTCTTGTTGTTTTAGGAACAACCTTACTTATTATTCTTGAACTTATAAAAGAGGTATAAATCGATGGAATGGATTTTCGCAATATTGGTTGGTTGTCTTTATTCTGCGGGGTTCTACCTTATGCTACAACGAAACATGTTTAAACTTATATTGGGTATGTGCCTATTAAGTCACGGTGCAAATCTACTTATATTTGTATCTGGTGGATTAATCCGTAGTTTACCACCCATCTTTTCAACAGCAACTCTCCCAGAACATGTTACAGACCCATTACCTCAAGCTTTCGTGTTAACCGCAATTGTAATTAGTTTCGGCGTAACTGCCTTCTTGTTAGTATTAGTTCACAGAACACATAAAACACTAAACACAGACGACCTGGATGATTTAATAAAAACGGATTTACAATGAATAGACTTGTCATACTTCCTATCATTATTCCATTGCTGACAGCCTGTTTATGCTTAATAAGCATAAAACAATATCGTATACAGTGGTTTTTTGCATGGGTTGGGAATGCTTTTTATTTTGTCACTGCATTAATATTTCTATACTTTACATCTCATGGAGAAATCTTCTCCCTACAAGTGGGAAATTGGCAAGCTCCTTTCGGCATTACAATTATTATTGACCTATTCAGTTCTATCATGATTGTTCTGACCTCTATTTTACTATTTTGTTCCTTACTTTACACTCTCTCCATAACCGCAAAAGAAGAATTTCGTTTTGCCTATTTACCATTGATTTACTTTCTAATTATGGGAGTAACAGGGGCATTTATCACTGGCGATTTATTTAATTTGTATGTTTGGTATGAAGTTATGTTGATGTCATCCTTCGTGCTTATGGCATTCGGTGGTGAACAGAAACAATTAGAAGGCTCTATAAAATATGTTATTCTAAACTTGATTTCCTCAGCGATATTCCTTGCCTCTACGGGTATACTTTACGGTATGGTCGGAACAGTAAATCTCGCAGACCTTTCTATCAAATTTTCTATGATAGAACATAAATATCCGAAACAAATTGTCGGCTCACTTCTCCTAATTGCATTTGGAATTAAAGCAGGTATATTCCCGTTATATTTTTGGCTCCCTGCATCGTATCATACTCCACCAGCAGGTATTTCCGCTCTATTTTCTGGACTTCTGACCAAAGTAGGCATGTATTCAATTATTCGTGTTTCAACCCTGTTATATAAAGAAATTGATACCCCAACACAGAATATTTTACTAATTATTGCCAGTGCTACAATGCTCGTTGGAGTTCTCGGGGCTGTATCACAAAATGAGTTTCGCCGTATCTTATCATTCCATATTATCTCACAAATAGGTTATATGCTCATGGGACTTGCCTTCTGGACAGTTTCTGGCATCTCAGGAGCCATTTATTTTATGGTTCATAACATCGTAGCCAAATCAAACCTATTCTTTATTAGCGGTATTGCATACCAAAAAACAGGAACCTATCAAATAAAATCACAAGGGGGACTATATAAAGATACTCCGTTCTTATCACTATGTTTCTTTTGTTCCGCTCTTTCCCTTGCAGGATTACCTCCTCTGTCTGGATTTGTAGGGAAATTAGCCCTAATTATATCAGGTATTCACACAAAGGCTTTCCTAACGGTCATTATTTCTATCATTGTTAGTTTCTTAACCCTATTCTCAATGACAAAAATTTGGATGTATACTTTTTGGGGAAAACCAAACCATAACAGAGAACAACAACAAATGCGACAAAATCTTTCTTTTGCTTATGGGGCAATATTTATTCTCGCTATGCTCACAATTTTATTAGGAGTAGGAGGGGAACATTTTATAACATTAACAGAACAATCTGCTCATAAACTAATAAACCCAATATCTTACATAGAAAAAGTAATGGAGTATTAATATGAACGCCAATCTATTTCTTGCAAATATTCTTCTTAGCCTAATATGGGCTTTTATATCTGGGGTACTTACTTTTGCAAATATACTACTTGGCTTCATCATAGGATATGCTATCTTATATGTCCTTTATGGTAAAGAGGTTGAATACTTCAAAAAAATATTATTTATAATCCTTTTCACGTTCCGATTTATATGGTTACTAATCCTCTCAAATATAGAGGTTGCCTATGAAGTACTCCGTTTTAAACCTAAAGCAAAACCAGGGATTATTGCTTACCCATTAAACTCGACACATCCTTTAGAAATAACATTACTTGCGAACTTCATTTCACTTACACCAGGGACACTAAGTGTGGATATATCCGAAAATGATAAAGTCTTATATATACATGCTCTATTTGCTCATAATCCAGATACACTTAAAAGAGACATAGAAAAACAACTTGAAAAACCATTAAATAAAATCTTTCGGTAGATAATATGTTAAGTATAAGTATTGTCTTATTCTGTATATTAATAACATTAGGCATCTTATTTGCACTTACAAGACTTGTCTTAGGTCCTACCCTTGCTGACCGTGTAGTTGCATTAGACCTTATTACGACACAGATTGTAGGAATTATTGCTGTGTACTGTATAGCTATCAAAGACTCCGTTTACTTAATTGATGCTATAACAATCACTATCCTATCCTTTCTCGGCACAGTAACTTTTGCATATTACCTAAATTTAGGAGAAAGACAAAAATGAGCGAGTGGTTTATCTGCTTATTCCTATTAGTAGGTGGTTTCTTTATGTTCCTTGCTGGACTGGGTATCCTTAGGTTTCCAGATGTTTACACACGTATGCATGCAGTTACTAAAAGTGGCACGTTGGGTGTCTCTGGTGCATTGATAGCTTTAGCCATTTATTTTTGGAACACTGAAATTACTGTTCGTGCAATTCTACCTATTATTTTTACATTAATTACCACACCTGTTTCGGCACATTGCATTAGCCGTTCCGCTTTTAAAAGTGGCATTAAATTGTCAAAAAATAGTGTGATTAACGAATACCCCAAAAAGAGTGATTAAAAAACGAAACAATTATTGTTTCGTCTCTATTGTCGGATCAGATGAAGAACCTTCTTCTTTCGGTTTCTGATTTAATGCTTCATTTACAAGAGGAATAACTTGTTCCGCAGGCAAAACAATAATCAATGAATTACTCTCTGTTTCGTCTTTCCATTCTTGAACAACACGCAAGGTACCAATGCCAACAAATTTTCCATCAAGAGAAAATAACGGCGAACTTAATACCTCAAAAGAGCGAGACTGATTTAACGTGTAAAACAAAAACGGTTTCTCTATAACACTTTCAACACGGAGTATTGCTACACTATGAGAGCGACGAGCAATTTTCCCATGCTGCATAATCAATAATAATGGATCCAATACCTGAGGGACAGAGATATTTTCTTTATTTAAAGGCACTTTAGCCACATCTTCAGGAATAGCCTCCTTTGCTCGGATTATCATAATATCTCTTTCTTTATCTTGCAATAGAACTTCCGCTATTATTTCTTTGTCTTCTTTAAATATCATCTTTATTGAGGCGATACGAATATTAACAGAATTTCTCATCTCCTGATCTAATAATATAGATGGGTCTAACGCTGATAAGGCAAGAACTGCTACTCCAGATGGTGTGACTAAAACTGCTGTGCATTGACCAACAGTTTCTTCTTCACTATCGGATGTGGTTATAAGTAAGTTAGCTTTCACTGTTATAACAGAGGAAGCATATTGCTGAAAAACCTTTCTTCCCAATTCTGCTGTTTCATCGGAATAAATAAAATTACAAAAAGAAAACAAAATGATAATAAATACAGAAAGAACATTATGGAAATAATTCATAAAACAACCTTCTATACTACAAAAACTTTTATAAAAAAACGGACTAAAAATATAATAACGTGTGTTAATTATAGCACAATATTACTAATACCAAATAATAAGAAATTTATCAGAAATCTATGGTATCATATAGATAATTGGTTGACATTTGTTTGAATACATAGGATAAAAAGTAGAATGTCTCTCCTTGACAATATAAATTCTCCCAATGACTTAAAGATATTATCATTAGATGAATTAGAGATATTAGCATCAGAAATTCGGGAAAAAATTATCTCTACCGTACTAAATAATGGAGGCCATCTTGCTTCTCCATTGGGGGTGGTAGAATTAACAATTGCTATACATTACGTTTTCGATATAGGTAAGGACATTCTTATTTGGGATGTTGGGCATCAGGCATACGCTCATAAGATTTTAACAGGTAGAAATCACATTTTTGATACACTTCGTAAAAAAGGTGGAATTAGCGGATATCCACGAATTGAAGAAAGCCCATTAGATTTTTTTGGCACGGGACATAGCTCAACATCAATTTCTGCAGGTATTGGTATGGCTATTGCACGTGATATTCGTAATGAAGATTACCAGATAATTACTGTTATTGGCGACGGTGCAATGACGGGGGGAATGGCTATGGAGGCTTTAAGTCATGCAGGCCATTTAGGCAAAAGAATACTTGTTATCTTAAATGATAATGAGATGTCTATTGCTCCCAATACGGGAGCCCTTGCACGATATTTCAATCGTTTGATTACTGCATACCCCTACAAACGAGCCAAAGAAGATGTCGGTAGTTTCGTCAAGAAAATTGTAGGAGAACGGGTAACTAAAACCATTCAAGATTTGGAAAAATCTGTCAAGGGATTTATCACAAAAGGTTCTTTATTCCAGGAACTGGGTTTCAATTATATTGGACCTGTAGATGGTCACGACCTCCCCCTTTTAATTGAATGTCTGCAGCGACTTAAATATTTTACTGGACCAGTACTCTTTCATTGTCGAACAGAAAAAGGAAAAGGGTTCAAAGAAGCAGAAAAAGACCCACAAAAATATCATGGAATTAAACCAAAGAAAATAGCGAAGACCGACGAAGAAGGTGACGGAATTATCCCTGAACAATTACCAACCGAGATTGAAAAAAGTTTCACGGAACACTTTGGTGACGCAATATGTAAATTAGCAGAGAAAGACGAGCGAATCATTGCCATCACAGCAGCAATGCCAGCTGGTACAGGATTAACAAATTTCGCTCAAAATTTTCCAGATAGATTTTTTGATGTAGGCATTTGTGAACAACATGCAGTAACCCTTGCTGCAGGGCTTGCTGTGCGTGGCTTTCGACCTATCGTCGCTATTTATTCCACTTTCTTACAACGTGCTTATGACCAAATTATTCATGACGTTTGCCTTCAAAACTTACCCGTAGTATTTGCTATAGACCGTGCTGGATTAGTTGGTGAAGACGGACCTACACACAGTGGCACTTTCGATTTGTCCTACTTACGACTCATCCCAAACCTACATATTTGCTCTCCAAGAGACGGGATTGACCTCGAAAATCTACTTTCACTCGCTATACAACAAGAAGTACCCACCGCAATTCGATACCCTAAAACGATAGCAATACCTACAGGGGATAAAGAAAACCGCAACTTTAGCGGTGCTGATATATTAATCCCCAACGATGATATTTATCTCATCGCTGTAGGTTCAAAGGTAAACACCTGCATAAAAACAGCCATAAAACTTCGTGAACTCGGTATTAATATTGGTGTCATTGATGCACGGTGGATTAAACCATTAGATGCCAAAACTCTAAATAGCATTTCAGCAACAAAGCTATTTACCGTCGAAGAAAATACAATCATCGGTGGCTTTGGTTCTGCCATACTGGAATTTTTTAATGAAAACCGACGACCACAAACGGAAGACCTTAAAATCTTCCGAATAGGAATCCCTGACATCTTCTGTGAGCACGCTTCACGAGAAGAACAATTAAAAATGTTCCAACTTACTGATGAAGACTTGGTTCAAAAAGTAATCTACTGTCTGGAATCTAATCAACTATTATCAGCATTAAAAGCAACATAAATACATACAAACATTATCATGCTCTAATTTAAAAGTTGTAAAAAAATATAGATTTGTGATACTCTTTTAAACCCCAATGTTTATTTAGCATGAGGGGCGAGTGGCGGAATTGGCAGACGCGCTGGACTTAGGATCCAGTACCGCGAGGTGTGCGGGTTCAACTCCCGCCTCGCCCACATTATGAACGTGGAAATTTAAAGTCAATAAATAACAAAAACATAAATATAGGTTAACGGTCATGACAGAACAAGAAAACAACAATGATAATACCTTAACTCCATCTGAATTGGAACAAAAAGAAGAAACTCCATCTGTATCAGAAACTACCTCAGAACAAACAACAGCACAAGAAACTCATGAGCATAAACATCACCACCATGCTCATGATACAGAGGAAGAAGAATTTAAATTCGAAAAAGACCCTGAATATGAAATTGAATATAAAGGGGATTGTCTATACTCCGTAAAAATAACTATTCCCGCAATAAATACGAAGGCACAAACAAGTAAAAATCTGGAAGAAGTCAAAGAGCACACGGAACTTCCAGGCTTTCGTCGAGGGAAAGCACCGATGTGGCTTGTGGAAAATAAATTTGGAAAAATAGCACGGAAAGAGGCTCTGGATAAAGTCATATCTGAATCAGTTAAAAAACTTATGGAAGACAAAAAATTAAGAGCATTCTCACAACCCAAAATTGAGGGAATAGAAGAACTCGATAAATTACCAGAAGACCAAGATATATCATTCCAAATCTCCTTTGAAGTAGCACCCAAATGTGAATTAGGCAAATATCGTGGGCTTGAGCTGGAACGAAAAGTTGTCGAACCTGATGAAAATATGATTACAGAACGGTTGGAACTCCTACGAAATCGTTTTGCTATATATCAATCTGTTCCGGACGCAAAAATAACTAATGGTGACCAAGCAATTATCGACTTCAACGGAACTATTGACGGAGAAAGTTTCCCCGGAGGCAGTGCTAACAATTATCCATACATTGTGGGTTCTAAACGATTCTTCGGAAAATTTGAAGAAGCACTCATCGGGGCTAAAGTCGGTGAAACAAAAACCTGCGAAGTAGAATTTCCAGAAGATTATACAAACCAAAATCTCGCTGGGAAAAAAGCTATCTTTGAAATTAAAATTAAAGATATAAAGAGAAAAGAATTACCCACATTAGATGATGAATTCGCAAAACAAGCAGGGGCTGAAAGCCTTGAGGACCTTAAATTAAAAATAAAGAAAGAGATAGAAGAAGCATTTCTGGAGGAAGCGGATTCCGGATTAGAAGCATCTGCAATAGAACAAATTATTGCAAACAGCACATTTGAAATCCCCAAATCGCTTATTGAAGAAGTAGCAAGCCATCAAGTGGAAGAGCATATCCAGCAAATGATGCGGATGAGAATCCCAATATCAGAAATTGAAAAACAAAGAGAAGAGTTGGAAAAAAATGCAAAAGATAGAGCCGAAAAAACAATTAAATGGTACACAGCTGCCAGTGAAATAGCTGAGGCTGAAGGCATTGAAGTTTCAGACAGTGATTATGAAAATGAAGCACAGAATTTACAAGATAGGACAGGCATTGACATAGATACAATTCGGTCCTATATTCAAGACCAAGGAAAAGATGAAGTAACAGATACAATAGTACGAAAAAAAGTTATTAAACTTATCCTGGACAACGCAAAAATTGAGACTAAAACAATTTCCCGAGAAGAATGGCAAAAAGAAAACGAACAACAAAATTAAAAATATGGTAATAACATGGAAAACCCTATTGAAAAATTAATAAGGCATGGCATAAACCCCTATACAGTCAATCCTATTGACCCACAAGCAGTTACAATATATCAGCAAACCAGCCGTGGTGAAAGGGCTTATGATATTTACTCTCGCCTGCTTGAAGACCGAATTATTTTTTTGGGAATGCCTATTGACGATTATGTTGCGAATTACATAATTGCTCAATTACTTTATTTAGAAGCAGAAGACCCCGACAAAGATATAAATCTTTACATCAATAGTCCTGGAGGTAGTGTAACCGCTGGGTTAGCGATATATGACACAATGCAATTTATTCGACCAGAAATTACAACCATCTGTCTTGGACAGGCAGCAAGTATGGCGGCTGTTCTAATGTCCGCAGGAACACCAGGAAAACGTTATGCTCTCCCCTATTCAAGATTTCTATTACACCAATTGATGGGCGGTGTTCGTGGACAGGCAACAGATATCGCTATTCAGGCTCAAGAAATTGTTCGCATCGGAGAAACCATTGACCAAATCCTTGCCAGACATACAGGACAACCAATTGAAGTTATACGAAAGGATACCGACCGCGATCTATTTCTCAGTGCTGATGAGGCAAAGAAATACGGACTAATTGACGAAGTTTTACAACGCTCTAAACCTAAAAAAGAAAAATAACAATATGCCCAAAACGGTAGCAATCATCGGTGCGTCCGCAGACCGTAGCAAATACAGCAACAAAGCAATTCGTGCGTATCTCTCTAAAGGATGGACTGTTTATCCCGTCAATCCCAATCTTACGGAAATCGAAGGGATTCCCTGCTACAAATCCATCGAAGATGTTCCCGACCCTATTGACCGCATCAGCGTTTATGTTCCCCCTCAAATTGGCAAATTACTCCTCCCATCCATTGCCAGGAAAAAACATAACGAACTCTATATTAACCCTGGTGCTGAAGATGAA
>JAIWNQ010000055.1 GCA_020216745.1 Candidatus Hydrogenedens sp. | reverse complement strand
GATTATGAAGAACGCTATCATAAAAAATGACAAGGATATTATAGATGATGCCCTAAATTATTTTGCAATATTAGGGGATGAGCAGGATTTGCCTTTCTTGTTTGATAAACTTATGGCCGATATTGAAAATAGTTCTTCTTATATTCCTGCTCTTTCTTTAATCATTGATAGAACAGGTGATGAAGGCAAAAAGGTAAAAATTATAATGGACCAGTGGGTGAAATGCAATAATGATTTACAAAAGAAATCTTTGATTTCATTATTAGGGAATATTAAAAGTCCAGAAGCGTGTGCAGTGCTTGAAAGGTTTTTGACAAGCGAGCCTGCGTTAAAAACAAATATCTTTCAATCCATGGGGCAATGCGTTGACGTAAATACATTGGAGAAGATTATAAATGAGGTTGAGAAAGAAAATGTTGATGAGGTGAAAAATGCAGGGATACTAAGTTCGCTAAATATTTTGAGAACACTGAATCTAACGGATAAGCAGAAATTTGATTACTATATCACCCTTTGGAAATTGACAGGGGAAAATCCTACAATTCAGAAAAATATATTAGGTGGTTTTACAAAATTAAGTTTGGTAGAGGTTTTAGATTTTATAGAGGGAATAAAGGTAAATGATACTATAAAAGCGGATTGGGCTAATGTAAGGTTTAATGTGGCAAAAAATATTAGTTTTTCTTATCCTTCAAGAACGATGTCTATTTTAGAGGAGATGCTTCCTAACTTGAAGGACAATCAGGCTAAGGAGGTAGAAAATTTGCTAAAAGGTCTTAAAAACAAAGGTGAGTTTCTATGTTCGTGGAGCATAAGTGGTCCATATCGAATGGAAGATTATAGTGCAAGACGGTTATTTGACGAAGTTTCATTACCTCCTGAGACTGATTTAAATTCTGTAAAAGATTGGCGTATTTTGCCCTTAAAAGTGCGTGACGATGGTCTAATTTATGCAGATTTGGCTGAATATTCTGGTGGCGAAGTAGAATGTGTAGCGTATGTTGCATGTAAGATTACAGTGCCAGAACCTGTGGAAGGAAAGATATTATTGGGTACTAATGATGGTGTTAAAGTATGGCTCAATGGGAAACTGGTTCATTCATTTGCAGAGGGAAGAACTATGATTCCTGAACAGGACAATGTTCCTGTTAAGTTAGAGAAAAATAATATATTGTTAATGGCAATATATAATCAAGGTGCAGCGTGGGAATTTACTGCAAAACTTCAGGGGATAAGCCCCGAAAAAGTAGAGGTGGTGCCATATAGTCCGTAAAAGTTGGATTTGCCCAAAATTTTTAGAACTATTTAAATGTTTGATATATTTATAAGTGGATAGCAGATAAGGAGATAATTTAGCTTTGCCGCAACTGGTTATTGAGCAACCGGGAATATCTATTCAGACGGTGCCAATTGGAGACAAGGACATTGTTCTTGGCAGGTCGAGTGATTGTGATATTGTGTTAAGTGCAGGGGAAATATCACGTCACCATGCAAAAATTGTTGTGAGAGATGCTAACTATGTGCTTGTAGATTTAAAAAGTTTAAATGGTACATATCTAAATGGACAGCGGATTACAGAGCACATATTGAAACATATGGATGAAATATGGTTAGGTAGTCAATGTCGAATTATTTTTAGAGATGACACACAATATGGGAAAACGTGGAAAGAAGATACTATCAATGATACAAAGGAAGAGATAATTCATCATGTAGAGCATATTCGAGAACAGATAGAAGAAGTGGAAAGTACACTGTTTCAAATTAATAAAGAAAAGGAGGAAGATAGTCAAGCTTTAGATACAGCATATACACCTATTGTTGATATTAAGAAATTAGGTCGTGCCTATCGTCGTTTAGATGTGCTTTACAAAGCGACACAAATAATGGGTTCAGCTGCAGATTTAGATACAAAGTTGGCTCAAGTACTGGACTTAGTTATAGAAGTTCTTTCTGCAGATAGAGGTTTTATCCTGCTTAAAGATGAATCTGGGAAGTCATTAGTAACCAAAGTAGCACGAGCGATGGAAAATGGATTAGAAGCCTCATCTCCGAGTATGGGTATTGCAGGTAAAGCGGCAATTGATGGAGAGCCTGTACTTATGATTGACAGGTTAGCCAACCCAGAGTTTGGAAATCGAGAAAGTGTTATTATGCGTAAGATTACAAGTGCTATGTGTGTTCCGTTGAAAATTGAAAATCGAATTTTAGGTTCTATTTACATAGATTCTATCCAAAAAAGAGCCTTTTTTGATGATGAAGATTTAGAACTCTTCTTCTCTTTGAGCAATCAGATTGCTCTTGCCATAGAAAATGCTCAGCTTAACCAAAAAATGATTGAAGAAGAGAAAAGGCGTGAAAATTTTAGAAGATTTTTGCCAGATGTGATTGTTGAAGAAATTCTTAAAGCGGGTTCTAATATACAATTGGGAGGTGATAAGAAAAGAGTAACTACTATGTTTTGTGATATACGAGGTTCATCGAAGTTGGCTGAGAATGTTTCTCCGCAGGAGTTAGTAGCTTTACTCAATGAACATTTCACCGCTATAACCGAGATTGTTTTTGCATGGCATGGCACATTAGATAAATATATTGGTGATGAAATAATGGCGGTTTTTGGTGCACCTATTTCTACTGGAGATGATGCATATGCGGCTGTTTGTGCCGCGTTGAATATCCTTAAGACCAATGAGGAATTAAATGTAATCCGAATTTCAGAGGGTAAACCTGCTTTCCAACTCGGTATAGGAATAGAAACTGGAGATGTTATTGCAGGATTTATTGGTTCTCCTAAAAGGATGGAATATACAGTTGTAGGGGATAGGGTCAATATTGCAAAGAGATTGTGTGATATGGCAAATCCCGGAAGTATTGTTGTTGGGAATGAAACATGGTTAGAATTAAAAGATAGGGTTAGAGGAGTCCCTATCGGAACATTCAAGGTAAAGAACAAAGAGCAATTTATTGTTGCCTACGAGATAAAAGAACTTTTATAACTCTAATTTTTAAGATATCAGTATTTAATAACTTAAATTTCTGATTCTGTTAAAAAATACTTCCAGATAATCAAAGATAAGCAAATAATTCCTATAGTTATTATAAATATATGTAGTCCCCAAATTTTTAATAGTGTCGTATTTTGCACCTCTGTTTCTATTTCGGAGTGAGTGGGTTCTTGTAAGAGGTGTGGCGGAAGGGTTGTGTTATAAATATTATGAGCCATTTCTATTGCTTGAAGTGCTTGTTGATATAGTGAGTTTTTAATCACCTTTTTACCATTTTTTGTATCAATTAGGGTATACCCATTTTTTCTCCAGCCTTCTTCTAAACGTTTTCTTCGTAATACAGGAGCCTCATAGGATATTTCAATACGATGTCCCATTTCCCGTCGATGTATTTGAGGTGTATCCCATGGAGTATCGATAACAATTTCTACAGATTTTCCAGTTAATTCTGGGAGGGTAGATTCTTTGAGCCATTGATTTTGAATAATAATAGCACCGTAAAATTGTGTTTGCTCTTTTGAAGTTTTAATAAGAAATGTGGGAACATCCTCAGGGATTTCTCCGTAAAATGTTACTACTCCGCTGATTATATTTATAATAGTCATATATGTTATTAATAAATTCATGGATATAAAAACCGTATCGCCTTTTTATTCTTTTTCGTTATATGATATATGATTGTATGATATTCTATTAAACTATTTATGTTCTATAAAATAATCCAGAAATGAATATGAAACAATTAAAATCTTTATTTTTATTTACAATCTTTATAGGTTTGATTATAAGTTATTTCTCATGCAAATCTACATCTGCAAGAGAAAAGCCGATAAATAACACAACAAATGATGACGTAATAACATTAAATGAATCTCTTAGTGAGATACTAAAAGAGTCTGCTTTGTTAAATGTAGTTATACGTCGTTTAGGTACTGAACAGCCTATTTCAATTTCTATATTAAATGGTTCAGAGACGCGTTGGGTAAAAATTGAAAAACCTGCAAAGGAAATTCCAGAGTTAATTTCACAAATCGCAAATGTTACAAATATGTCTATACAAAATAGTAACAATTATTTCTTTTTATATCCCGCGGAACAAACTATCTATGAAAATATGACAGCCCTATCTATGGAAGGGTTACCTAATAAGTACGACACAATTATCGTATCTGCTGCATTTGGAACTGGCACACAATTATTCAATGTCTTTAATAGTCTTAATTTTACTTATGGATGTAATATTGTTGCTGATAATAGTATTGCTGAATTGCCGTCGGGTGAGATTGTAATATCTAACTTGCCACTTTCTGTTGCCTTAGAAATGATACTAAAAAGTGCCAGAATTGTCCCACAAAACTTAAAATATTGTGCCACAGATAATTTTATATTTTATTATTCTATATTAAATAATCGCAAAAATGATTTGGAAAATTGTAAGGCTTTTGAGAATGAAACCAAAAATCCTTTATTAGAAAAAGAAGTCCTTATTTCTCTTCCTAAGCCAGTAACATTAAACAATAGAATATCATTACCTTTTTATTATGGAGCAGAACCGTTATCAAAGGTTGTATCCGTGATTGCCAATCAAACAGGTTTGTCCATAGAAATGATGCCAGGTACAGAGATGCTTCCTGTGAATCCGTGTTATTTAAATAAACTGAAATTAAAAACAGCTCTTGACTTAATTACATTTCAATGGTTAGACAAAACATATATATATACTATCAAAGACGAAACAATAGTTTTTATGAAATCGGGACAATAAAGTTAAAAAGAATGTCTCTCGATGATTATAAGGGTTACTTCAATTCCAGTGGATAAAAAATCGTTGTACTTACGTCGTATGAGTTTTTATATTGTGACTTCAATAGCAATGCATTTTCTTTTTTTGTCATTATTGATGAAACTTCCTGTTCGTTCTCAAGTCGCATTATTTCCAGAAAAGACACAACCCATTGTAGTTAAATTTATAAATCAAGAACAACAAAAATCAATTAAGAAACTTGTGGAAGTATCTCAACCTTCCGAAGAGAAACCTCAAAATACAGAAAATATTGCTGAAGTAAATACAGTTGCATCAGGTCTCGAGGTAAAACAAGGAGATAAACCAGGCCCTCTTTTAAACGAGAAGTCGGATTATGAAACATTAGGTTCAGAATCTAAAAAAATGCAAGTTGCAAATGTAATTCCTAAAAAAGATTTATCTCAAACAATAGCGTCAGAAAATATAACAGATAAAAAAGGTGTTTCAGCAAAAAAAATATTAAGGGGAAATAATGATAGTCCTAAGGTAGTGATGGAAGAAAAAAGTAGTCCCTTTAAACCGAAAAATACGGATTCAGAAAATAAAACAGCTGCCAAACAAGTACAGGAGGATACAGAAAATCCATCAGATTTATTAAAATCTTTTTCTAAGAAACCCCAAGGTAAAATATATAATCAAGTAAAAAAAGAGGGAATCCTTGGTTTTGAAGCTCTCCAAGACCAATTAGCACCCTATTTAAGGCAGATTCAAAAGAAGGTAGAACAATACTGGATTCATTTTTTGCTTACTCGTTATTCAGGAACAAAATCTACAGAAGTTATTATCGATTGCGAGATAAATTCAGAAGGTAAAATTGTTAAAATAGAAGTGGTCGGGCAACCTGATGACCCATTTTATACGGCAATTTGTAAAGAAGCTTTGCAAAAGGCTTCACCGTTTTCTCCATTTTTATTTCAGGTGCCAGATATATATCAGAATAAAAACTTGCAAATACGTTGGACTTTCCGTTTTATGTAAGGAGTTTAATGATGAATTGGTGGAATATGTTGTATCAAGGTGGATGGGTTATGATACCTTTAGGGTTATGTTCAATTCTTTCATTGGCTATTATTTGTGAACGGTTTTTTGCATTGCGTAAGTTAAAAGTTATTCCTTCACATCTTGTTCAGTCGTTATCTTATGTACATACAGAAAAGGATTTGGAGACTATTCGATTAACTTCTCAAAAGTCTTCGTCGCCATTAGGTGCGCTTATTAATGAAATTATAAACATGAAGAACGAACCTAAAGAAGTTTTGATTGAACATATTCATATTTTAGGTAGGACGCAAATAACCAATCTTGAGCGGGGGCTAACACTCTTGCAGGTAATTGCAGTGATTAGTCCTCTTTTGGGACTGTTGGGAACTGTTTTAGGGATGGTTGATATATTTAATGTAATTACAGTAGGAGGGCTTGGAAATGCTCAAATGCTTGCACAAGGTATTTCCAAAGCCTTAATTACAACAGTAGTGGGACTTATTATTGCTATTCCATCATTGATGGCTTATCATTTGTATATACGTAGGGTAGAAGAAATTGGCATTGAGTTACAAGAAATAGTTATTCCTTTCTTAACACGGGTAAAGAATATAGTGCAGTAATGAGAACTTATTTTTTGTATAATATTAACTAATAATACTCTTATGGAGGCATTGTTCATGAAAGAATTGATTAAAGAATTCTGGGATTTTATGAAAGTTCGTAAGAAATATTGGCTTGCCCCGATTATCATTACACTACTTTTATTGGCTGCATTATTCATATTTGCTGGAAATGCAGGCGTGATTTCCCCGTTTATTTATGCATTATAATTTTTTTTGGGAAGTCATGTTCTTTCATAAAAGTAGAGGTTGTTCTTTTCCGTTTTAAGGTAATTATAAGCAATGACCAAGGTTTTTAATGTTCGGTTTGTTTTATTTTGTATTCTTTTACTTGCGGTATTTCTAAGGGTTTGGTATTTGTATGAGATTTATCGCTATGCACCTGATTATTCAGCATTACAACAAGACCCAGAAGTTCAGGATTATTTTGCACGGGCTATTTTGACAGGTGATTGGAGTGTTCCTGAAGGTGTAACTGACCCTGAAATGCGAACAACTCCTTTTTTTCGTCCTCCAGGGCATGGTTATTTTTTAAGTTTCCTATATCGATTTATTTCCGATAGCTACATGACTCCCCGAATTATCAACGCTATTGCGGGAATATTGACAGTCTTATTGTCCTATTATTTAGGTAAAGCGATATTTAATGAATGGGTAGGCGTAATATTTAGTTTTTTAGTCGCTACTTATGGTGTGTTTGTATATTGGGAAGGAGAGGTTAATGACCCCGCATTATTTGTCTTTTTTGTCGTGCTTATATTTTATATCCTATATCGGTGGAGTATTTATAAAAAGTGGTACTGGTGTATCTTATTAGGCTTAGTCATTGGTGCTTATGCTACCATGAGGCCAAATATTCTTTCTTTTGGTCCTTTTATAGCTTTGTGGATGGTTTGGATTACATTAAAAGAGAGAAAGTATTTTGCATTTGTTCCTTCGTGGATTGCTCTTTTCATCTTTACTTTTATTCCTATCATACCAATTACCCTTCGAAATTATGTGGCATCGGGGGAGTGGGTTCTTATTTCAACGTACTTTGGTGAAAATTTATTTATCGGCAACAATCCAGAGGCTGATGGCACAACGCCATGGAATCAATATTTGCAAAAATTGGAGGGAACAGGAAACTGGACTGCACGTGATTATGTGAATGTGGTAAAGGGATTGGGAAAAGAATTGGGAATAAAAAATTTAAAGCATGCTGATGCTTCAAAAATATTTACACAAATGGCAATAGAGTATATTAAAAATCATCCTAAGGAGACCGCAATACAGGTTTTAAAAAAAGCAATTCTTCTTTGGTGTCCTATCGAAATTACATGTAATAAAGTTGTTTATTATGAGATAAAACATTATCCCCCGTTAAAATATCTACCAACATTTCCGTGGGCAGGTGGTCTCTTTATTACAGGAACAATGCTTCTGATTTTCAATATCAAGTCTGGATTTAAAAAAAAGAAACTATCTCAACTTTTCGTTTACTCTGATGGCACATACTCTGTGGAATTATTACTCATAATTTATTTATTTATTGCAACATATTTAGGCAGTTTTCTTATGTTTTTTGTAAATGGGAGAGCACGTGTCCCTGTAATACCTCTATTTCTTTTAATAGGTGCAAACTTCATTTATTTCTTATGGCTATGCATTAAAAATAAAAATTATTTAGTTTTGACTCGTTGGTTATCCGTTCTTTTTATAAGTTTTATTTTTATCTCTGTAAAATGGGTTCCTTTTGAGCCAGATTTGGCGAGATGGCATTATCAACGAGCCGATTCTTATTTGAGACGAGGAGAGATAGAGAAAGCGTTGGAAGAGGCACAAACTCTTATTTATATGCCGAGAAGCTTACCCTATATGCACCATCGGTTGGGCAAAGACTTATATAAAGCAGGGTATTTTAAGGAAGCGAAGGAGCAATTTGAAAAAGGCATTCGTTTAGACCCAAGTTATCAAGATATGTTCTATTATCTTGGCAAAACCTATCTCGCATTAAAAGATGACGATAAAGCGGAGAAATATTTTAGAAAATCACTGGAGCTAAATCCAGATGATGCCCGTTCACATAATGAGATAGGTGAAATTCTTGAACGTCAAGGAAATTGGAAAGAAGCACTTGCCCACTATGAAAAGGCACTAAAAATTGTTCCTGATTTCACCTATGTTTTAGATAAATACGGTAGAATACTTTCATCACAAGGACGTTCTGAAGAGGCGTTGGCTTTTTATAAAAAGGCATTAGAGACAGACCCATCATATCAAGATGTTTACTATCTTATTGGAAGGGAACTGAGAAATTTGGGGCGACTTGAAGAAGCACGAAATACCTTAGTAAAAGCGATAGAATTAAATCCCAAAGATGCAAGGGCACTTTGCGAACTGGGAAATATTCTTGCGGATGATGGTGAATGGGACACCGCAGAAGACTATTATCAACAGGCAATATCTGCAAAGCCAGACTTTGCTTATGCCTATGAACGTTTGGGGAGAATTTTGTTTGCCAAAGATAACTTGAATGAAGCAGAGAATAGCTTTAAAAAAGCCATCGAGTTAAATCCTGAATATCAGGATAGTATTTACCTTTTAGGCTGTGTGGTAAAAAAACAGGAGCGATTAAATGAAGCAGAAACATATTTCCGAAAAGCAGTGGAACTAAATGTAAGAGATGCCAGAGCATGGAATGAATTGGGTGAAATAATGGAGATAAAAAAAGACTATGAACAGGCGGTTTATTGTTATGAGAAAGCATTAGAGGCATACCCACAATTTTCCTATGTTATTGCTAAAATGGGGGCTATTTACGCTAATCAGGGGGAGTATGAAAAGTCGTTGGAAAAATTGAAATTGGCTCTAAATGTTAACCCAGATTTCCAGAACGTTTGTTACATGATAGGACAGGTATTATCTCGAATGGGAAACAAAGAAGAGGCAATAACTTATCTTGAAAAGGCGATAAAAATGAACCCTAACGATGCACGGGCTCATAGGGAATTAGCCATTTTGATACAAGATGATGACCCAGAGAAGGCTATTGAACATTTTAAGAAGGCATTAGAAATTGTTCCCGATTTCACATTGGTATTAAATAATTGGGGAAGTTTATTAGTAAAGTTAAATAAATGGGATGAAGCAGAAAAAAAGTTTTACGAGGCACTGAAAATAAGACCTAACGATGAGTTGGCATATTATAACTTGGCACAATTGGCGGAAAAACGAGGGAATACTGAGGAGGCTATCGAATTATATCAAAAAGGTATGGTAAACAGCCCCGATAATTCTTATATCCCTTATGATTTGGGAGTTTTGTATGACAGAATGGGAAGAATGAAAGAGGCTGAAGAAATGTATAATAAGGCCCTTGAAATAGACGATAAAAATCCATTGGCATATAATAATTTAGGATATCATGCTTTTTTGGCAGGTGATATGGATAAAGCAATAGAGTTTTATCAAAAGTCGTTATCTATAAAACCCGACTTGATAAATGCACTCTATAATATTGCGGAGGCTTTTTATGCAAAAGGTGAATTGGAAAAGGTAATTCCATATTTTGAAAAAGCATTGGAAAAACAACCTAAAGACCATAA
>JAIWNQ010000054.1 GCA_020216745.1 Candidatus Hydrogenedens sp. | reverse complement strand
TCTTCATAACGCATTAGGATTTTATGCACTTCAAGTCAATATGTATGATTTGGCAGAAAAACATCTAAAAGAGGCAATAAATTTGCAATATAAATTTCCACTTGCTTGGAGAAATTTAGGCAATCTATATAAAATCCAAAAACGATATGATGAGGCAGAGAAAGCGTATAAAACAGCCATTGAAATTTATCCCAGTGACGGGGAAGGGTGGGCTGATTATGCTTTATTTAAAAAGGAAGCAGGACATTTTGAAGAAGCATTATCTCTGTTTCAAGAAGCATTGAGACGATATAAAGATAAAGAGAATATATCTAACGAGAGTATCGTGAAAGCCCTACTTGAAATCGCTGATGTGTATTTAATGCTAAACCAGAAAGAAAAAGCTAATGAGATTCTTGAGGAAGTACTAAAAATACAACCTGATAATGAAGATGTTAAAAGAATGCTAACAAAGATAGATAAAGTAGAAAAGCATTAACTTTGATTTAGGAAACAAGGCTATTCAAACAAGTACATATATACTCTACTGTTTCTTCTGATATGCCATCATAAAAAGGTAAGGCTAATAGATAAGGGTAAACACTGTTTGCATTGGGGCAGGATGAACTATCTATTAAAGGAGCCACGTTATCAATGACTTCTTCTTCAAAGGCAGTATCAATACCACGGAATAAAAGGGAACGGCATGCTTTACGTGCATTTATAGGGAGGATAATGGTAAACATGTAATAGGAAGGGGTATTGTCACTATCTACATAAGGAATGTGTATTTTATCAGAAAGTAATTTCCGATATAATTGTGCAGTTTCATTCCGATGTTCAATCCTTGATATGAGAGAGGGCAATTTTTCTATTCCAATAGCGGATTGTAATGGGTTATAAATTATATTTTCAGGTGGAACACTCTGAAACTTGCGGTATATAAATTCTATGATTTTGAAGAAGAATCGTTGAGTTCTAAAAAATAGAATAAGGTACATCAATTTTGAGTTATACAAAGTTTGTTCAAATTGGATAGATTTTGCTTTTTTCTTAATTTCTTTTAAGTCTTGCTTTAATTGTAGGTTATAATTTCTTATGTAGTTTATTAATGTCTCGTCTTGACTGACAACCATCCCGCCACCATATGTGTTAATTGGCTTTGAAATATCAAAACTAAAAAAACCAGCATATCCGAATGTTCCTACAAATTTATCCTTCACTTTGGCACCACATGCATGGGCACAATCTTCAATAACGGGGATATTGTGATAGTCCGCTATCTCACATATCTCTTTTATGAGACACGGATTTCCAAAGGTATGCAAAGCGATAATTGCTTTTGTTCTTTTTGTAATTTGTTTAGAAACAGTTTCAGGTGTAATATTAAGTGTTTTAGGGTCTATATCTGCACAAACAGGTTTTGCTCCTAATGATTCAATTATGTTAACCAGTGCTTTTAATGTAAGGGCAGGAATAATGATTTCGTCCCCATTTTGTATTTTAAGATGTTGTAATATAAGTTTTAATCCAATCCGTCCCGACGATACAGAAACGCCATTTTTTGAGCCAAGTAAATTAGCAAAATCCTCTTCCCACTTAGCAATAAGAAGTTCATTAGTTAATAATGCTTCTGGCGGATTTAGCACTTGCTTGTATTCAGCAGGTAAAATATATACCCATCGACGTGGTATCATTAAACATCCTTAATAAATAAAGTAATTTCAATGATTCATTTTAGTAAAAATAAGATACAGAATGCAGTTCACCTTTCAGGTTTTATTATTTTAGCAATTCTTACTATTGTTGGTGTATATCAACTTAAATCAGAGAATTTGCTGGAGATAAAGAATATTATAACAAGTAGATGGGGACTTTTTTTAGGGGCTTGTGGATTAAGACTTGCAGATTGGATTTTAGATTTTATGTTATGGCGTTCTGTCGTAGTCCGTGCGAGGGCGAAGTCTCCATTTGTAGAAAACCTATGGATTTATTTATCACAAGGGGCTGGAATTGTTTTGCCAGCTCAGTTAGGAAGAGTTTTGCGAGCATATGTATTGTCGAAGGCAACAAAACAACCGATAACAAAAACAGTGTCCATCGAGTTTTTTTATTTGCTTTGTGTATGTGAAGGTGCCATATTAGTGATTTTGATTTCATTAGGGTTTTATTCAGGCTTTTTCATGATTCCTCTCGGGTTATGCTTTGTGTCTTTATTTTTGTTTCCGGTAGTATTGAAAATATCGAACTATTTGTTAAAAAAATGGAATATTTTTATTCCAGAAGAATTGTTCGATTTTCATTATGTAATTATATTAAGTGTTCTTTGTTCTATTGGCTGGGCAATAAATGGAATTATGTTTTATTTACTATTAGGTGGGAGTGAATCAGGGTTATATTTGTCTCAGGTTCAGATTATTATTTTGGGAAATATATTATTGGCAATTTGTAGCGGTATCCCTGGAGGTATAGGTATTATAGAGACGACGTTAAGCATTTCGCTTCACTGGATAAATATTCAATTGCCAGAAATAATTGTTTCTATTGGTTTGTTTCGTATAATTACATTTTGGATATGGATTCCTTTTGGTTGGTTAGCCCTGTTTAAATTGAAATTACATAAACTTGCAATGCTGGTGAACGATTCAAATGGTTCTTTTATTGAAAAATCTTAGTCGAATACATGCGATTATCTACTCTTGGGTAAAACTTAAGATATTTAAAGTTAATGCACCTCTATTTGCAGAATGGAATCTTACTTTTCGGTGTCCGTATCAATGTTTATATTGTGGTGCAAATGAATTGAAAATCAAAGAATTGGAAACAAATGAAATACTTGAAAGGCTATCTATTTTATATAAGATGGGCATTAGATGGATTACTTTTGGAGGTGGTGAGCCACTTGTTAAAAAGGACATTATGAAAATATTAGGATATGCCAAATCTTTGGGGTTTAGTGTTTATTTGAGTTCTACAGGTTCAGGAATAGAAAAGTATGATGGAATAGAACATGTCGTAGACCACATAAATCTTAGTTTTGATGGTCCAGCAGATGTACATGATGCAATTCGCGGTAAAGGCACATATGAGCGTCTTTTTCATGTTGTTAATTTCTGCAAAAGTAAAAATATCTCTATGTCCTTTTTATGTGTGATTTCAAAAATAAATATTGGGGCTATAGATTTTGTTTTAGAAAGAGCAAAGGAAATGAATGTTAAAGTAATGTTTCAGCCTGCAACTCTTCACCTTGATTCTTCGTTAAACATTAATCCGATTGCTCCAAAAAGAGAAGATTATACTCAGGTTATAAAAAAAGTAATTGACGCAAAGCGGAAAGGTTATCCTGTTCGGAACTCTTATGCAGGCTTAAAGTATTTAAGTTATTGGCCTGAACCACATAACATTTGGTGCCCTGCGGGAAGGCTTACATTTACTATTGAGCCCGATGGTTCATTGCTTTCATGTCATTTGTATGAGACAAGGAGATTGTATGGAAAAGAAAGCAATAATTTGAGTAAAAATAATGACCACTCTTTTGATAAATTATTAAAGAATTTAAAAGTTCCTCAAGGATGTGCCACATGCTGGTGTGCACCAATTGTAGAACTTGCTTTAATATGGCAACTAAATCCATCTGCTATCTGGAATGCATTATGGATGTAAATTTACTTTGTTATGATAGTGATGTTAAAGGTTATAAGTAAATGCTTATTTTAGGTATTAGTGAGGATTTCTTTGATTCTGGAGTTACTATTTGTGATGATGACCATATTTTATTTATGTCAAATGAAGAGCGATATACACGGAGGAAAAATGAAGGTGGATTTCCGTATCAATCTCTGCAGTCAGCGTTAAAACAGACAGGAATTTCAATTAAAGAGATAGAATCAGTTTGCGTTTCAGGATTTGTAACTCCGTTCCCATTATTTAGAATATTTCCAAACTTACAAAAGAAAGCATTCGATGCACGAAGGGAAAAAAAACATAGTGAGGGTAGTGTAAGTTTATGGAATAATATTACAGAATGGGCTGTATCCTATAATCCAATAAGCTACATAAATCCTACTGATGCGATGAAACGGAAACTCGCCTTTATTCTTAAGAAAATTATCCAAAAAAGATTGCCAGACTTATCTAAAGAAATAGATATTCATTTTATAGAACATCATGAAGCCCATGCATGGGGAAGTTATTTCTGTTCTGGATTTGATAAGGCACTTATCGTAACTGCAGATGGAATGGGAGACGGTTTATCTTTGACCGTTTCTAAAGGAGAAGGGAATACAATCACAAGATTATGGAAATCCTCTGCTAAAAGTTCGTTTGGTTTGTTTTTCGAAAATTTAACAGAGGTATTAGGTTTTGTCCCATGTAGAGATGAGGGAAAATTAACAGGGCTCTCTGCTCACGGGGATGCAAATAGGATTCAACATGACAACCCATTTTCATGGAATCAAGATATCCTTTTATATAAAGGTCCTTATGGTAAAAAATTGAGAGCATGGCTTTTGCAATTATTAGAAAAATATTCACGGGAAGACCTATGTGCATGGTCACAAAATATTTTAGAACAAACGATTTGCTCCTTAGTGAAATATTGGATAAAAAGAACAGGACTAAGTAAGGTGACTGTTGCAGGTGGTGTCTTTGCAAATGTATTGTTAAACCAGAAAATACATGAATTACAGGAAGTTGAGGAATTATTTGTATATCCAAATATGGGTGATGGAGGGTTAAGTTTAGGAGCAATAAGTTCACAATTTCGTTTTTATCCAAAATCGCTTCCACATGCATTTTGGGGTGATGCGTATGGCAAAGAAGAAACAAAAAAGGCGATAGACCGATATAAACTGCCGTTTAAGGAACTTGAAAGCCACCAAATAAATAGTATTATTGCGAAGTGTCTTTACAATAAAAGGATTATTGCCCGATTTGATGATAAAATGGAATGGGGACCCCGTGCATTAGGGAATAGGTCTATCTTGTGCGATTCAACTATGCGAGATATAACTGAAAAGTTAAATATTATGTTGAAGAGAAGTGACTTTATGCCCTTTGCCCCCGCTCTTTTAGATGAGGATGCGGGGCATTTTTTGATAGGATATGAGAAGGCAAGGCATGCAGGTGAATTCATGACTTGCTGTTTTCGTAGTACACAAAAAATGAAAGAAGAACATGGGGCAGTTGTTCATATTGATGGAACGACACGAGCCCAACTTGTAAAGAAGGAAAATAATCCAACATTTTATGAGATATTAAAGCATTATAAAAAGTTGTCAGGGACAAGTGTCGTTTTAAATACAAGTTTCAATATGCATGAATCGCCAATTGTTCGTACACCAAATGAAGCATTGCAGACATTTATTGAGTCAGGACTGGATTATTTATTTTTAAATAATTTTATAGTAGGACGAAATCAAGACTTTTGGAATGAATTTGATGGAAACTGTAACCAATAAAAATAAAGGATTAAAAATAGCAATTATTGATTACTCGGCTGGAAATATTCATTCCGTTTATCGTGCTTTTTATAAGGCAGGTGTCTCAATTGAAGTTATAAATAGAGAAACCGACTTAGATTCGTTTGATGCCATTGTTTTGCCTGGGGTCGGTGCTTGTGGAAGTGCTATGGATTTTTTAACAAAATCTGGCTTAACAAAAAAATTAAATCACTATGTTTTAGAATTAAAGAAACCTATTTTGGGTATTTGTTTAGGATTCCAAATTATGGCAGAATTTAGTGAAGAAGGTAAGGCAAAAGGACTGGGGTGGATACCTGTAAATGTATATCATATAAGAAGTGTTGTAAAAGACTTTGTTCGAGTGCCTCATATCGGTTGGAACGATGTGAAAACAAATAAAGAAGAATTATCCTTATTATCAGGAATGATAGAAAAACCAAATTTTTACTTTGCACATTCTTATTTTGTCCCGTTAAAGGAAATTGAGGGTAAACTCGGGATAACCGAATATGGGATTCCTTTCATTTCTTTATATGAGAATAGGAACATTTATGCGACCCAATTTCATCCTGAAAAAAGTTATATTGGTGGGACAATGTTAATACAAAATTTTCTTAACGAGGTGTTGAATGCTAAAAGTTAGAGTAATACCTGTTCTTTTATTACGTCATTGGGGTTTGGAAAAGACGATTCGATTTTCAAACCCTAAATATGTAGGTTGTCCAATTAATGCAGCTCGTGTATTTAACCAGCATAATGTAGATGAGCTAATATTACTTGATATAGTTGCGACACTTGAAAATCGGCCTCCTGAAATAGAAGTGGTGAAGCAAATATCAGCAGAAACCTCGATGCCTTTTACTGTTGGCGGAGGAATTAGCAATATTAATGTCATAAGAGAATTATTGAATGCGGGGGCTGATAGAGTGGTTCTTAATACATCTGTAATTGAAGTCCCCGATTTATTACAAAAATCCGCAGAACAGTTTGGGAGGCAATGTATTGTTGCATCTATTGATGTACGTAAAGTAGATGGTGGATATGAGGTATTTACACATGGTGGGCGAAAATCTACAGGTCTAAACCCAATAGAATTGGCAAAAAGAGTAGAGGCAGAAGGAGCAGGTGAAATATTAATTACGAGTATTGATAGAGATGGAACCCTTGAAGGGTATGATTTAGACTTAATAAAAATGATTACGGATAATGTTCAAATTCCTGTAATTGCATGTGGAGGAGCAGGTTCTGTTAAAGATTTAGCGGATGCATATTACCAGTCGGGAGTTTCTGCGGTGGCATGTGGCGCATTCTTCCTTTTTTACGGTCCTCGAAGGACAGTGTTAATAACTTATCCTACAGAAGAACAACTGTTAGAATACTTTAAACCAGAACATATTCGGAAAAGAGACCCTAAAAAGCCTATTGATTTGGAATTGTCACGATTATAAGTAAGGTCACACAAATATGAGCCAACACGAAAATAAAGTATTATGTAAACGATGCGTTATGGATACATCCATTCCAGGAGTGCGATTAGATAAATATGGAATATGTAATTTCTGTCACATGCATGATGATTTGGATAAACGTTTTCCAGTTGGCGAAAAAGGGGCTATGATATTACAAAAAATTGCAGAGAAAATAAGAAGGGATGGAAAGGGTAAAAAATATGATTGTGTTGTTGGTGTTAGTGGAGGAAGAGATACTTCGTATTGCTTATATTATGTTAAAGAAATTATGAAATTACGACCTCTAGCAGTTCATTTTGACAATGGTTGGGACTCAGAAATTGCAAAAACGAATCTTGCTAAATTGTGCGATAAATTAGATGTAGAGTTACATACGATTATTATGGATTGGCCTGAATCTCGGGAATTGACCAATGCTACAATCCGTGCTTGTGTCCCTTATATTGACCTGACTGATGACATCGGAATTGCAAATAGTTTGTTCCGTACTGCGGAAAAAGAAAATGTTAAATATATTATTTTAAGCCATTCTTTTAGGGAAGAAGGCATTACACCATTAAAATGGAATTATATTGATGGGAGATATACTCGTGCTATTGTGGAACGATATTGCACGATACCATTAAAACATTTTCAAAATATAGAATTGAAAGATATGATTTATTGGATTCTCTGGAAAGGAATCCGAGTGATAAATGTTACCAATTATTATGACGATACAGGAGAGAAAGTAGAAAAATTATTAGAGGAAAAATTTGATTGGAAAGACACGGGACAACACCATTTAGATAATGAATTATTTACTTTAGTTTATTACTATGCACGTAGAAAATTTGGTTTTGACTGGCGGGTGGTTGAACTATCAGCAAAAGTAAGAACTGGAGTTGTATCTCGGGAAGATGCGTTAAAAGCACTATCTGAACCGCCCTTTTTTGAGGATGAGGAACGAATAGAACACTGCCTTAGGAAACAAGGTTTAACTCGGGAGGAGTTTGAAGAAATTGTAAAAGCACCAAATAAATATTTTACTGATTACCCTTCATACTATCCATTGCTCAGAAAATTTCAATGGTTTGTATGGATTTTATGTAAAATCCACGCAATACCTGCGCATACTTATGAAAAATTTTTTCATGCTATTTAGATACCTTTTTTATTATTGTTATAATACTAACTAAACAGGTGATACATTGATGACAAAGAAAAAGATTATTTTAGTTAATTTGGGGTTGAGGAGACCTTTATACCCATTAGCAACACCTCCAATGGGAATATTATATCTTTCTGCTTATTTACGCAGAGAATTAAAAGACTTGGATATTTGTGTTATAAATCAGAGACTTGAAAATTATGACGTAGAGGAGTTGAGCAAACAGATTAGCAAATTTGCGC
This sequence comes from Candidatus Hydrogenedens sp., assembly GCA_020216745.1. GTDB lineage: Bacteria > Hydrogenedentota > Hydrogenedentia > Hydrogenedentales > Hydrogenedentaceae > Hydrogenedens. The sequence continues at coordinate 1,698 of JAIWNQ010000054.1, read as the reverse complement.
CACATATTATTTGCTTGTCTGCTCTTACAACATTTGCGTATCAATTGCCTAATTTGGTGCCATTACTTCGTGAAGTCTGTCCTGAATCATGGATACTACTTGGTGGTCCTCATGCTTCTGCTGTTAGAGATAATGTATTTAATGATGTAGATGTTGATGTGGTTGTTCCAGGAGAAGGAGAGATAGCCTTAAAACAAATTATAGAAAGTTATCCAGAAAAGGGCAATTTGCAGAATATCCAGGGGATTATTTGGAAAAGTAGTGATGGGCAAATCATTAATAATCCTGGAATGTTACCTATGATTGAAGAATTAGATGAACTACCGTTTCCCGCATACGATTTAATTGATTTGCCCCGTTACTGGAAACATCAATCTATCGCACCTATTGTGCGGAGAAAATATGTCTCATTGTTTAGTAGTCGGGGATGTCCATATCAATGTATGTGGTGTCATTCTATTTTTGGGCGGAAGATAAGGATGCATTCAGCAGAACGAGTCGTGGACGAAATAGAATTCTTTGCCAAAAAATATAATGTTACTGATTTTGAATTTTTGGATGATAACTTTAATTTTAATCAGCGGAGAGTCATAGAAATTGCCGAACTGGTGCATAAACGGGGATTAAAGATAGAACTGGCTTTCCCAACAGCAATTCGTGGAGATATCGCAACACAAGAAGTGATAGACGCAATGCATTCAATAGGTACTTATTTGTGTGGATTTTCATTGGAAACAGGTTCACCACGATTACAAAAGTTTACATGTAAAAGATTAGATATAGATAAATTTCTAAAAGCGGTAGAAATAACTGCTAAAAAAAATATTTACATTACTGGTTTTTGTATGATGGGTTTTCCTACAGAAACTGAAGAAGAACTTCAACAAACTATTGATGTCGCATGTAAATCTCGTTTTCATACCGCAAGCTTCTTTACAGTAACACCTTTTCCAGGTACACCTCTATATGAATGGGTTAAAGAAAACAAACCAGAGAAACTTGAAAAATTAAATTATAATAACATGGATTTTTCTGCAATGAATGTTAATCTAACTGATTTGCCTGATAAGGTTCTTTTTTCATATCAGCGGAAAGCAATGAAAAAGTTTTATGTGGACCCGATACGTATTTACCGATTGTTACGTAGTTATCCGAAACCATTATTGTTACCATATTACCTCCCTATTTTTATTCACCGTGCAACAAAAGGACTATGGAACTCTGAAAAGACTAATTGTTAAACTGTAAATATGATTCTAATTAGTTTAAACTTACAATCAGGACCTCATTGTGGAAAGAAAAGGAATATGTCAGATATATAAAATCCATGCATATATATACTGCATATTCATTATTTTACTAGCATTTGGTCTCCGTATATATAATATTTCAGATGAATCGGTTTGGTGGGATGAATATTCCAGTTTAGTTCATATTAATGTTGGGTCATTAAAAGAATTCCTTTTCTTAAATCCTCTTTATGACCCTGCCACTATGCCTGCTTATTATGTTCTTGAATATCTATTCTGGCATTATATTTCTCCTTCTGTTTTGGGTTTGCGTTTTTTTTCTGTCCTGTTAAGTGTAATAACAATCCCTATTTTACTTTTTATTGGTAAGAAATTAGGTTCCTATAAAATTGGATTGTTAGCGGGGTTGTTTTTTGCTCTCTCCCCAATACATCGCTTTTTTGGACAG
>JAIWNQ010000053.1 GCA_020216745.1 Candidatus Hydrogenedens sp. | reverse complement strand
GGAATACGGATGTATGTATTGTTGACTTTTCTTTGTACTCTTTCTATATACTTTTTACTTTTATGTGTAGAAGAGGATAAAAAGCAAAAATGGATTATATTAACAATTATAAATTTTGTTCTTTTATGGACTCACCCCTTTGCCATTCTTATTATTGGTATAGAAATACTTTGGGTACTTTTTACATATAAAGCAAAGAGATATAAGAAGTATTCTTTTGTTTTTTCCCAAATAATTATAAGTATCTTCCCATTACTTTATATTTTGAATTTAAAATATTATTCAACAGAGGAATCTTTCTGGTTTAAAATACCAACTCTATATGAATTTTTAGGGGATTTATTTGCTGATGATGCAGTGGGTTTGACATATCAGGTAAGGACTATTAATGAAGTAGTACCTAATTACTTGGTATTCATCCATCCTATAATGGACTTATCTCTATTAGTTATAAATATCGGAATAATTTTGTTTGTTTTGAAATATGTATTAAAAAATCTAAAAGATGAAAGTGGAATAAAGGATAAAATTTTCTTACTTGTTTTATTTATTTTATTCCCTCCCATAATTTTATACATTATTTCGTTTCTATGGAGACCATGTATATTCCCAAGATACACTCTTTATAGTAGTCTTGCTGTATATTTGCTTTATGGGTATTTTATAAACACAAGTAATAATAAATATTTGAAAAGATTAATATTATTTTTGTTAACACTCATTTTTTGTTATCAATTATTTATTACGCTTCCGGGACCTCAACGTACAAATTGGCAGAAAGCAGTTCATTTTATTGAACAACGGGCTTTCTTAGAGCGAGAAAACTCTCCTGTTTTTGTTTATCAAGCCATTAATAAAGATGTTTTTTCTTTTAATATGAAAGACAAAAATATTCCTGTCTCCTTTGTAGAAAATGTAGAGACTTTTATCCCTATAGTTTCTGGGCTATTCCAACAGGATAGTAAATGTTTTAGTAAAAAAATATGGTTTATATATGTTTCTTTTTATTTTAGTGATTTTGGGTCTTCTGATTTGGAGCAATTATTAAAAGAAAACAAGATTAAATATGAGTATTATGATTTTTATGGGATAGAACCTATTCGAATATACAAAATCACACCTCTGGAAGGAGTAAACTATCATAATTGGAATGTAAAAGATTTGTCAGATGAATCACTGAAATTTACAATATCGGATTTAGTTCTTTCCTATGTTGAGACGGGGTATAAGGAATGTGCAGTATATTTGCTCGAGAAATTAATAATGGATCCTCTTCAAAGATTGCAATATAAAAACTTATATAGCACACTTCAAAAAGGGAATGACACAAATAACCTTATAAAATCCTTACGATACTACCAAATAAGCCAGAGAAGTATTAGCCCGAAATATAAAGAATATTTCCTAAATAGAGCAATTCAATTCGATAAAGATTTAAAACTGGCTTATTTGTGTTTCGATGCAATCATGACTTCTGTTAGGGGTGATATTAAATCTACAAAGGAAAAACTTCATTATATAGTTGAAATACATCCTGACCTTGCTCTTCCACGAGTTGCTTTGGGTGTAATTGCTTTATCTCAAGATAGAGAAGAGGAAGCAAAAGAATGGTTTTATTCAGCTACAGAGTGTGAAGATGGATATTACAAAACATGGACAAATCTTCTAAATTTCATATTTGTTGAAAAAGATTATCAAAAAGCGTTACATGAATATTATGCACTACAGAATAGAGGTGTATTTGTTGAATCTTTTTTTGAAGAATATTTGACTGCAAAATTGCAGAATAATAAATAAACTATTTCTGAGAAAAATCTAAATGTTTATCTAAAAATTGATAGGCTTCTTCTCGAATTTCAGGGGGGAAATCATGTCCACAATCAGGGTGGACTACCTTTAGGTTGTCTTCTGCTTTATATAGTGCATAAATCTTTTTTGCAGAGTTGACACAATCATCTACACCTGATACTTCAAAATTATTATCATGTATAGGGGCATTGATAAAAACAGGACGAGGAGCAAGTGTTCCGAGAATTTCTGTAAAATCAAATGGGAGTAGATCTGGGTTACACTGGTATTGTTCTTTTATTCTTGGCATATAGCCTTTGTGAGACCACCCTGTTAAGTCGCCATTATAATATTTTTTCATACTTGTAAAACCGCAACTGGTAACCATTGCTTTAATTCGCTTATCAAAAGCCCCTAAAAATAGGGTGTTGTGCCCACCTAAAGAATGACCAATGGCTCCAATCTTATTTTTATCAACCTCTTCCATTGTTTGTAGAAAGTCAATGCAACGACGGTGATTTCCAATCCCTTTGGCCGTTGCACTGGCATATCCCATAGCATAAACATCAATTTTATAATCACCAAAACCTGGATAATCAGGAACAATTACAATATAGCCTCGTTCAGCGAGTTCTTTTGCAATATGTCTATTTTTTGCATCGCCAATACCTACAGGACTGGCTTTCCCAATATCGATAGTTTGATGTAAACATACAATAGCAGGCCTTTTACCGTTAATATTTTTAGGTACTAATAAATAAGCAGGTAATCTGTCATTTTTTTCAGCATTAAATATAGTTTTCTTTCGCCAATATGACCCCATATCCTCTGTAGTTTCAACATACGTCTCTAATGGAGGTAGGTGGGAACGGTCGGGTAAAGGACCCATTACAAGGAGCATATTTTGGAATATATGTTTTTTTCTTATATCCCATTCTTTTAATCTTGTTATTTCGTGACTTTCCCCTCCATTTTCGATGTAATAAAGCAAATTGAATTTGTCTTTATAAAAGGGAGGGTCACTTATGATATTTTGTTGATTTACGAAAAAAACAAGGAGTAAAGTGAATACCTCATAAAGCATATCTATCTCCTTTGTTACTTAAATTGTATTGCATACAAATCTGCATCTTTCATCTTAAAGGATAATCGAATAGGTGTTTCTTGAAGTGAAGATAAATTATCAGTGCTATTCCATGATACTTTGAAATTAATTCGATTTCCTTTTAACGGAATAGAATTGTCGAATTCATATCCAGATAGTGGTTTTCCACTTATGTCTTGAACTTCTACATTTACATAACCTACAGCAGAAGTGGCAAAGTTAAGAAACAGATTGTTCCCTTTGAAAATTATCGGCACAGTCGTAAAAATGCCTTCTGTATACCCAGCAGAGAGACAGGAAAAACCATCCAGACGAAGTAAATATCGCTGGATATATGCAGTGTCCTGTGCATAATTCTTTTGAATATAAAAAGCCATTTGATAATCACCTACAGGAACAATACCTCTCACAGGGTAATTGGTTCGGGATACCCAGTTTTCTATAGGATATTCAGGCTTTAAGAAAGCGTTTAAGAAAAATCTATTATATAGATTCCCTCCTCGGCTACTCATAAATATTACATCAGAACAATCATGACTATAATCTTTTTCGACGCCAATAGATTGTATTTCCTCATCGGATAGAACCTTACATCCTGGGACAAAACGAGCCGATAAAGATACATAGATATGTGGTGCATTGAAATAAGGGATTGTCTGATTGGTATATATATGTTCCCATGGTGCATTTCCTTTATCCATTACTACAGGTTTTTCCCAATTTAAAAAATCTGAACTGGTTGTTCGACTTACCCAACGGTATTCTTGATTGGGACCATTCCAGGTGCGAAAATACAAAATATACTTTTGTTCTAAAATAGACCAAAAAGCTACATTTTGAGAATCAAACGCAAATTCTTTCCATGATGCCCCTTTAAGTATAGGTTTCTCTGATAATTTCCGCCATCGAATTCCATCTGGGGAAACGAAGGTATATAAACCACTATCAAAAGTCCCTGCCACTGCTTTATATCGTTCTTCCTTGGGAATGTTGGGCTTTTCGTCTATAAAAGGAGCAAAATTGTGTGAGAATGGTGGGTCATTAGCAAGAATTACATTATTGTCTTTTGAACCTGCTATTTCAAAGAGTCCCAAAGATGGTTTAGTGAAATGAATACCATCTGTGCTTTCTGCATAACAGGTAACTTCTGCATTTGAGCCATCGGCTTTTGAAACAGGAAGTCCTCTGTAATAGAGGCGATAAATGTCTTGGTCATGGATTAAGGTCACATATCCACTGTGTTTACCCTCCCACGGTTTATCAAAATATAAAACCTTCTCAGCAGGAATAGGCTCACATAACTTAAATAATATATTCTCTAATTTATCAATTAATTTATTATCAATAAAAATTTCTCGTCGGTTTCCTATATTATATATTTCTTCGGTTATCCCTATTTGTTGAAAGATTATTGAGAATAGAAATCCTGTTATGAAGTAATAAAAGAACATATTTGTTTTCATAGTTTATCCATTATTTTTAGGTTATGTTAACTGTTGAATTTTTGTTGCGAGTCCATTTTTTTAAACTCAATCGAAGCCAATAATTAAACGCCCTTATTTGATTTTTCAAATGATGGGGGCGACGAATAGTCCTTGCAATGGTTCGAGCGAAATATCGAGGTCTAAGATAGTATCTCCGATATGCGGATTGTACTTTTCTTGTCAGTGTTTCCAAATCTGGATATGTGTTTGGCAAGTATGAGGGCATATGTTGTCCAATAAATTCAAAACATTGTCCTTCTCTCATGGCGATTTCTGCAAGAAGTGTTCCAGGTGCTACATAATAAGAGAAGAAGACGACGTAATCGATGTTTAGTTCACATGCAAAACGGATAGTTTCTTCGCTCATTTCAGGAGTTTCCGTTGGAAAACCCAGAACAAAGAAAGCGCGAGTTTCCATTCCTACGTCTTTTGCCCAACGTACAGCATCCCTACATTGTTCTAATGTATGCCCTTTACGAATAAGTTTTAATATGTCTGAGTTACCAGATTCAATCCCAAATTGGATACTATAGCACCCTGCATTAGCCATTTCTTGAAGCATGTTTTTTGTAACTGTATTAACTCGTGAGAGGACAGACCAATCTAATGTTATTTTTTCTTGTTTTAATAAAGAGCAGAATTGTGAAATCCATTCTGGGTAGATGCAGAAATTGTCGTCCCAAAAGACGATATTTTTTACATGGTATTTATTGATGATATCTTTAATTTCACTAACCACATTTTCAGGTGAGCGCCTTCGAAAAGGTGATGCATATTTACCTCCTTGATAGCAAAACTTGCATCGAGCCCAAGGGCATCCTCGTGCTGTTATCATTGACATTGCTGGTCTTTTTGGGCTTAAACTGGGCAATGGCTCATATAAATTATGATTGTAGATATCTCGAGAAGGAAAAGGAAGAATGTCCAGATTATCGATAGGTGTTGAACAACCTGTATCTACGATAGAACCATCTTTATTTTTATAAATGATTCCTTTTACATTTGCCGGTTCTTTTCCGAGAGATATTTGGTCTAATAATTCAAGTAAAGGTACTTCAGCATCTCCTGGAATAACATAATCAATATCCGAGCAGTCTTTTAATACTTGTTCGCCAAAGGAAGTTGTATGAGGTCCACCTATAATCAAAGGTGTATTTGGACTCTCTTGTTTTAATCGGGTTGCAAGTTCATAGGCCGTGTTTAATAGGAAAGTTGTAAATGAAGATATACCGATAATATCTGGTTTTAACCTTAAAACTTTTTCTACTGTTTCTTCGGTGGTTAACCTTTCAGCTACGGAATCAACGAAACTGCAATGATATTTCCCTGTTTGTTCTAAATAAGCGGTAAGGTATCCTATTCCTAACGGAGGCATCAAACCAATTTGTCGATTGCCTTCGCGATTCCCAATAGAACGTGAGTATGGATAAGGTGGCATTACAAAGACAATATGAATCATATATATATTATAACTTGATTTAAAATCATGATTTCCTAAAAAATTCTTCCTCCTCTGAAACTCGTATTCCAAACAAACCAATTAAAATAGAGCTGAAAAAGATTTGAACGCCTTGAATGAAGACTAATATCCCTGTAAAAAAAATATTTAGTTGTGTTAAGTCTTTATCTGAATGGAAGTATTTCATAGAATAAGTCGATAAGATAATACCTAATAGACAAATTATGCCTCCGAGAATCATTCCTTTCTCAATTTTTATAATTTTTGATAGGTATGTTAGGAATCGTGATGGTCTATATCTGAATTTAGAACCTCTCACTCTTCCTTGTGCAATTACTCCTATGAGTAATATTTGAGTAGCGATTATATTTAACAGTAGTGCGAGAAAAAATGAGAAGTACATATTTGAATAATAGGGGAACAAAAAATGTATTAAATAAGAGAGGAGTAATAGAAATCCACCAGGTGTTAAAAACCAGTTAATAGAACAATAATGAAACATAAGTTGTAAATGACGCCATCCATCTCTGACGGAATGAAGATGAGGTTTTCTGCCTCTTTGGTCGCAGTGGAAGTGAATGGGTACTTCTGCAATTTCTAATTTTGCCCAGTAAGCCTTAGCAATCATCTCGGATGCGAATTCCATCCCTTCAGAATGCATGTCTAATTTCTTAATGGCTTCTTGTGTTAGACCCCTCATACCCGAGTTAATATCTGATATTTTTGTTTTGAAAAGGAGATTTGCAAGAAAGGTCATTACTGGTGTGCCAATATACCTGTGGTGCCATGGCATTGCTCCTTTATCAATAATCCCTTTTTTCCTTGAACCGATAACAATAGAGAAACCCTCATGAAGTTTGGAAAGAATGGTAGGTATATCTTCAGGATCATATGATAAATCTGAATCATAGAAGATAATATACTTCCCTTGAGCATTTTTAATGCCAGTCCTTAAAGCATTTCCGTAACCAGGTTCATAAACAGGGACTACTTTTGCACCAGCTTTTTCTGCAAGAATTGGTGAATTATCCGTTGAATTGTTGTCTGCAACTATGATTTCCCCTTTTATATTGTAATTATTTAGGACATCCTGAGTTTTTCTAATACACTGGGCAATGGTTTTTTCTTCATTCAAACAAGGAATAATAACGCTTAATTCAATTTCACTGTTTTGTATGTTAAATAAGGTATTTGAAGAATTGAAAGGCATTCTATTTGTTCCCATGTATCTTTTCTAATAAATATTTTAATTCTTCTGAATCAGGATTCATCTCTTTTGCTTGTTTAAATGTTTCTTCTGCTTTCTTTACATCTTTCATTAATATATATAGTTCAATAAGATTTATATACTCATGTAGATTGAGTTTATCAAGTTCAATGGCTTTTTTATATGCTTTTTCCGCTTTATCGTAAAGTTGGATTTCTTTATAGTAGTTCCCAAGGGCTGTCCATAATTCAACAGAAGATGGATTTGTATTTATGGCATCTTTTAATTCTATTTCCCCTTGTTCTTTTTTACCAATTTCCAGATACAAGAAAGATAATGCTATTCTCAGTCCAATATGTTGTGAATTTGTCTCTAATCCTTTATCGTAATAATAGAAGGCTTTGTTTTTCTGATTATCAGAATATAAGATATCTCCAAGGTTGGCATAGCCAAGAGTAAAGTATGGAGCGTTATCAATACATAATTTAAGTGTTCTAACAGCCTGGTCTTTTTGTCCTGTGTTCCAATAAATCATAGCTTTATTATTTAAGGTTGCGGGCTCATTATTTTTGATTGATAACACGTTATCGTAATATAAAAGAGCTCTTTCTAAGTTTCCTGAACAATGATATGTAAAGCCTAAATTATATAAAAGTTCGGTATCATTGGGTTTTAATTTCAGGCTATGTTCTAAGAGAGAGATAGCATCGTTATATTTTTGTTCTTTAATAAATAAGTCAGTCAAATTAATTATAGCCAGATTAAACTTAGGTTCGATGCAAATGGCTTCTAAGAAATGCTTTTCGGATTGGTTGTAATTACCTAAATCTCTAAAAATAATTCCTAAGTCGTTGTGCACTCTAGGATCTTGTGGGTTTATTTCTAATGCTTCCTTAAAATCTTTTATCGCTTCGTCATATTTTTTTAGTTTTAATAACTGAGCACCTATATGGTAATGTAAATCCTCACGAAACATGGGATTCTGTTCTGATGGATTAACGCTTAACGCTAATCTTAATAGGTTTATAGCCAATTCTGTATAGCCTAATTTAGCAAAAGCATGCCCTAATCTAAAGGGCATATAATTCATGGGTTGTTCTGGTCGTTTCATTAGTGCGTACGTTTCTCCAAGTGCTTCATCAATGCGTCCAACCCTAAGGAACGAATCGGCACGGTCATAGTGCCAGCGACACATATCTGGTTTATAGGGAATAATGTTTATGTGGAAAAGTATAAAAAGTAATATTAAGGTTATAACTTGAATGCACCATATCTTTAATCTCTTTTGCTGGATATAACTGATGGTCTCTGAAATTCCATAACCACCGAAAATGAGCATAACTCCTAAAATTGGGACTCTTGCACGTGCGTTTACGAAGAAAGGTAAAAAGGAGAAATAATAGCTCATGATAAAAAGGATAATGAGTATAAGAAGGGGATAGTTTGCAATTTGTTGCCTCTCCTTATTTCTATATTGTTTTAGGCAAAGGTGAAATATACCAAAAAGAGCGGAACTTAAAACAAGAGGAAAACCTGGAAGGTATTTTAGTGGGGTATAGTGTTGTTTTTCCCCTTCAACCACTTTATTCTCTGTTATTTCTTGCGGACTCCAGAACAAAATAGCTTTTTTTATTGTAAGAATCAACGTTTCTTTGGGATGGCTTATGACATAGTTGATTGCCATCTTTGCAAAAATATTTGAGGCTTCAGAGTGAGTGACTTCTCTTCCTAATTCTTTACCTAAGCCTTTAACAACATTATCATAATGCCATACAGACCAATTTCCTGTTCCTTCCAATTCTTGTAGATAAGGTAACCATGGAGTAATTCCATCAGCATCTTCGCTATTCCCTATGAGTAGGTTTTCACCAAAATAGGTTGAGATAGGAACAAATTCGTTTGAAACAAGGTAGTTTCTAATAGTTACTGGCACAATGATGGTAAATATTGCTATAAACAAAAGCGAGATGTGTAAAACACTTTTTTTAAATAGTTCTATCCTATATGATATGAATAATATCCATAGAATTATAAAAGGCACAAAGGATAAAATATTAGGTCTCATTATTGCGTATATACCGATTAATAATCCTGCGAAGAAGGATAAAACAGGGGTGCTCTTAAAAATTCCGAAATAAAGAAGGAGCAGAATGCATGGAACGAAAAATACAAATAAAGCAGGGTCGTTTACTTCACCTTCATAATAAATAAAAGCCCAATATGTAGAAACAAAAAACGAAGAACATAAGGCTGTTCTTCGATTAAACACCATTTTTGCTAAATAATAAATCAAGACAATGTGAGTTAAACCAAGTACCATATGAATGAGTCTTGGGGCAAGGTATGAACCATCAAATAACCAATATACGACTGCAAGAAAATAAGGGTATCCAGGGGGACGATAATAGGGTGTTGTGGGAATATGAGGGTCAGATACCCCTTCTCTTACAGTCCAATCTCCTGAAAGCATTGCCCTTGCTTGATAGTCTTGAACATCTAAATCCTGACGAAGTGCTATAAAATCAGGAGCATCTATTAACTGCCATAAATATATAGTCCGCAAACAAAGCCCAAGTAATATAATCCATGCAAGTATGACCCAGTCCTTATTCTTCATTTTGGAGTTATTGGTAGAATTCATTTTTTTCGTACATCTTCTTTATCAGAATTCGATGTTAGTTTATCAAGTTCTTTTTTTGCTTCTGGATAGTTGGGGTTTACTTCTATTGTTTTTTGGTACCAATAGATAGCTTCATCTAATTTCCCAAGATATTTAAAAGTGTTTCCGAGATTAAACATAGCATCTTCAAATTGAGGGTTGATTTCTAACGCTTTTCTTAAATAATCTATGGCTTTATTGTATTTTTGCGTTTGTATACACAAAAAACCAAGATTATTGAGGATGTGAGGATTTTGGGGATTTAATGATAAAGATTTATTGTAAAAATCTTCTGCTA
>JAIWNQ010000052.1 GCA_020216745.1 Candidatus Hydrogenedens sp. | reverse complement strand
GTGGGTAATTATTTTTCTGAATTGAAACATTTCCTAAGTGAAACCATCCAGCCCAATTCTTGGGTTCTAATCCTATAGCTTTTGAAAAGCACTGCTCTGCTTCGTCCAATTGATTTAGATAATATAAATGAACCCTTCCTAAATTTATCCATGCTAAACTATAAACAGGACTAAGGTTACATGCTTTTTCATAATATTGCTTTGCTTGTTCAATCTGATTTTTAAGTTCCATAACATATCCAAGATTATTATTTGCCATAGCATAATATGGATTTACAGACAAAGCCTTTTTATAGTAATTTTCTGCATCATCAAGCTTATTTTGTTCTAATGAGATTATACCAAGTAGGGAGTATGGCTCTGCATAGGTTGAATTTACTTTTGTTGCCATTTTTGCATAATTGAATGCGTCTGTTATCTTTTGGCTTTTATGAAATACAATAGCACGATGATAAAGCCAACGTGATTGTTCGGGTTTATAATGAATAGGGATGTTGTAGGTAGCAAATAAACAGAAAACCCCTAACAAAAGATACGAAATGTTTTTTAAGTATTTTTCTGTTTTCCAATCGTTTAAAAATGTTGAAATACCGATGCCAGAAATAAAGCAAAGAGGAGGGATTATAGGAACACGATACCGTTCAGAAATGAAGAACGGAATTACTGAAAAAGAATACAGTAAGCACCAAATTAGAAGGAAGATATTAAGTTTTAAATATTCAGTATGTAACGGCATTTTCAAGAGAAGTATTGATATTGTAAACAAAGTAAGCCCCAACAAAAATGGAAAACCAGGCAAATATTTAATAAAGGAGAGATTTCTGTCAAGTGAAATAACTTTACCATCTGAAACAATAGTTGGTCCCCAAAAAAGCAATGTTTTTCGCAAGGTTAATTTTATTGCAGATAGAGGATTATTCTTCCAGAATTCTAATGATTTACGATAAAAGAAACGAGAAGCTTCTCCAAAACTGAATTCTCTCCCTTCCTGTTTTATTCCAAGACCTTTAACTAATAGCCGATAATTAAAGCAACTCCAATTATCTACACCACATAGATTGATAATGTCAGGAATAATTGGGCTATCTCCTGTTGAGTATGGATTATTCCCTATATAAGTGTTTACTCCACCAAAAGAGGAAATCAGAAAAAATTCTCTACTAACAAGATAATTACGAACGAATACTGGGGATATTATAAGAAGAAGGGAGAATGAGAAAACGATAAGATGAATACCCATTTTCTTTATGTTGTAAGAATAATTACAGAAAATAATTAAGGCTAAATAAAAAGGGAACATAATTAAAGCATTAGGTCGGAAAAGGGAAAATAAGCCTAAAATAAGACCAAGGAATAAAAGTACTTTTATTGAATTTTTTTGTAAATAAGTAAGAGATAAGTATATAAATATAATAACTAATGATATGACCCATACTGGATAATTAATTTCACCTTCAAAGTAAACAGGTTCCCAGAGTAATGTAAGAAGAAGAGCACTAACCAACCCAGCACTTTTGTTGTTAGAAATTTTTGCCACAAATAAAAAGGTAAGGTAAATATTTATAAGCCCCACGAAGAATTGGATAAGTCGTGGTGAGTAATAATTATCACCAAATATGAAGTATATACAAGCAAGAAGGAAAGGATAACCAGGTGGGCGACCATAGGGAGTTGATTCAATCATAGGGTCTTCACCTGTAGGGGAGGGATAATTGTTACCATATATAATTCGGTGTGCCCAATAATCGTTAAACTGAGGGTCTACAATTAAATTTGAAAATTCAGGTTGATTGGATATGTGATACAAGTAGCTAATTTTTATACAGAGAGCTAGTAATAAAATTAATAAAATGGACAAATGTTCCTTTGTTATTTGTCCTTTAAGTATGTTCATGGGAATTATAACCTTACAAGATTTGTCTAATAGTATTAATAAAAATCAATTTTATTTAGATTTAAAATCCTGATATTAAACAACAATTCTTTTGTATATTTCATTTACATACAGAGGATTTAATATTCTTTACAAACCATCTGGTTTATTTTATAATTATGGATTCTAAACTATTGTAACAAAACGAATTTTAATTTATAGGTAGTTTATGTATAGAATAATATACAATAAATTAAGATACTATATAATAACAAATTTAATTATCGTAAATATGGTTACATACCATATAACATTAAGGGGGTTCAATGCCAGCTAAAGTATTAATTGTTGATGATGATGTTCAGTTTTGTTCACAATTAGTGAAGGAACTATCTCAAAAAGATTTTCAATGTTTTGTTTTAAATACTTCTGATAATGTGATTGAGACGATAAAAAGGGAAGGTATTCATATTGTATTGCTTGACATAATGCTCCCTCAAATTTCTGGATTTGAACTTTGTAGGCGAATTCGGACAGATAGGGAAATTTATCATATAGGAATTATTTTTATAACAGCGATGAAAGACCATGAAGAGTTAGAACATGGTTTTTCTCAAGGTGCAGATGATTATTTGATAAAGCCTATATCTATGAATATGCTTTTATCACGATTAAATGCTTTATTAGCATCAATAAAAAGAGACCCCCTTGTTGATGATTATACGGGTTTTGGTACAGTTCGTTTTATGCGATTAGAATTACAAAGAACCATTTTACTAACTCAAAACTTTGGATTTGTATATATCGAATTGTCAGGGGTGCAAAATCTTTATAACTTATTAGGTGAAGATGAATCTACAAGAATACTTAGGATATTTGCTAAACATTTAAAATCTATTGTGATTTCTTACTATGGAAAGGATTGTATCTTAGGACATATAGGGAATGGCCATTTTATTATTATGATTCCGCCGAGGGATATGGATTTGTTTTTCAAAGATTTAAAGAATTCATGGGAAAATTCGTTAGGAGAACTGTTTGCCAAATATCGGCTATCCCCTGATAAATTTAAGCATAGGAGTGATATACCACTTAATCTTTATATATGCGGTTTAATATGTAATCCTACCCTAACGACTTCGCCACAAGAAGTATTTAATTCATTAAAACAATTATACATAAAATGTAAATTACAGAGTAGTAATAGAATTCTTATTGATAAACGTAACAAATAAGAAGGATTTATATTAGGAGGTTTTATTTTATGGGTATATTCTTAGTTTTAAGTTTTTTATCTGTTAGTGTAAATATGGTTACACCTCCAGAGCCATTATATCCAATACCGACGCCCCAACAGATTAAATGGCATCAGCAAGAAATGGGAATGTTTTGTCATTTTGGAATAAATACATTCCATAACGAGGAATGGACAGATGGAACAAAACTGGCAGAAAGTTTTAATCCAACTGATTTTAATCCTCAACAATGGGCAGATGTTGCTAAGAACGTAGGTATGGGTTATTTAATTTTGACAGTGAAGCATCACGACGGTTTTGTGTTATATCCTACCATGCATACAGATTATTGTGTACGTTTATCACCGTGGCAAAATGGTCAGGGAGATGTTGTTAAGGGGGTATCAGAAGCATGTAAAAAAGCAGGGATTTATTTCGGTTTTTATCTATCTCCCTGGGATAGGCATGAGCCAAGATATAATGATAATACTGCTTATGATGAGTACTTCAAGAGTTTGTTACGTGAAGTGATAACAAATTATGGACCTGTTTTTGAAGTATGGTTTGATGGGGCTGGCACGAAAGGGCATAAATATGATTGGGAAGGGTATTATCAACTAATAAAACAATTAGAACCGAATGCATTGATTGCTATTTGTGGTCCTGATATTCGTTGGGTCGGAAATGAAGATGGTTTGGCACCTGAAACGCTGTGGAATGTTCAAGAGCGTGATGGAAAAAAGGTTTGGTGGCCTGCGGAATGTGATGTACCTATTCGTAAAGGTCAATGGTTCTATCATACCGATGGTGAAAACAGACTTTTATCATTAAATCAGCTATTAAAAATCTACTATTATTCAGTAGGTAGGGGTGCTGTTTTATTACTTAATGTGTCACCTGACCGTTCTGGACATTTACCGGAGCCGGATGTGTCACGGCTGTTAGAGTGGCGTAATGTGATCACAGAAACATTTAAAACAAATCTTGCGGAAGGTGCGCATTGGAGTGCAAGTAATGTGCGTGGAAATGCAAAAGAATTTTCTCCAGAAATGTGTTTGAAAGAAAATGATAATTTATACTGGGCAACGGATGATAATGTTCTAAATGCAAGTATTACATTACATTTTTCTAAACCTGTTATATTTGATAGGGTCGTATTAAAAGAGCAGATTTCATTAGGGCAACGGGTTGAAGGACATTCTATCTGGGTAAAAAAGGGTAAATCCTTTGAAAAAGTAGATTCAGGAACTACCATTGGTTATAAGAGAATCCATTGCATACCCCAACAAAAAACAAAAGAAATAAGAATTCAAATAGACAAATCATTAGCATGCCCAACATTAGATTTTGTTGGGATATACCAATCTTCACCGCATGATTTAAAGACACTAAAATAATAATTAAATCTGTAATACATTCCAATTTAAGGTATGAAGTGATGATAATTTATGGAGTTTGTTAAGGATGGAATTTACACAAATTCTGAAGAGAGTTGTAGGTGGAGCTAATCTTACCTGTGATGATGCCTACGAGTCGCTTTCCGCTATTATGGAGGGAGGTGTTTCAGAAATATTAACCGCATCTTTTTTAACTGCGATGGCGTCTCGTCCTGTTATTGGAGAGGAATTGGCGGGTCTGGCAATGGCAATGAGACGGTTTGCTATGCCTGTTTCTGTCTCGAGAACACCAGTTATTGATACCTGTGGAACTGGAGGAGACCGTAAAGGAACCTTCAATATATCAACCACAACAGCTCTTGTTTGTGCTGGTGCAGGTGTTAATGTCGCAAAACATGGTAATCGAAGTGCCACGAGTGCTTGTGGGAGTGCTGATGTGCTTGAATGCCTTGGGGTAGTTATTGATTTGCCATCAGAGAAAGTCGCGATTTGTATTGATGAAATAGGTATTGGGTTTTTATTTGCACGTAGGTTCCATCCAGCTATGAAATTTGTAGCGAAGATTCGATCAGAATTACCGTTCCCAACCGTTTTTAATTTATTAGGTCCGCTATGTAATCCTGTTAAATTAGATGGTCAAATTATTGGTATTTTTTCCAAAGATTTGTTGGAACCCGTTTCGAAAGCATTGCAAATGTTAGGTATAAAACGAGGTTTTGTGGTTTGGGGAATTGATGGAATTGATGAAGTAAATATTGCTGGTGAAACAGAGGTATATGAGATAACTCCAGACAGTATAAAATATTACCAAATTACACCTGAAGAATTCGGACTTAGAAGACACAACCTTGATGAAATTAAAGGGGGTAATGTTGGAGTTAATGCGGAAATAGTTAGAAATGTATTAACTGGAGAAAAATCACCATATAGAGACGCAGTCCTATTAAATTCTATACCTGCTATTATAGCCAGTGGAATGACCTCAGATTGGAAAACAGCGTTAGAGATGTCTGAGCAATCTATAGATTCAGGAAAAGCATTTGAAAAACTTCAACAACTCATCGATTTAACTCACCGTTTGGCAAATGAGGTTCCATAGTTGTTATATTCATACATATTTTTTGATATGTAATTTATAAACAACAGATAAATACAATAAAAGCAAGGATAACAATGAATAGCAAGATTTATGATGTTGCCATTATAGGTGCGGGATGTTGTGGTGCCTCGATAGCGAGAAGGTTATCAGCTTATGAGGTCTCAGTTGCCCTACTCGAAAAATGTATCGATGTTGGGTTTGGTGTAACAAAAGCCAATTCAGGAATTATTCATGCTGGTTTTCATCATCCTATTACCTCTTTAAAAGCACGGTTAGAAATTCGTGGGAATTTGATGTTTGACCAACTCCATTATGAGTTAGGATTTCCTTTCAAGAGGGTTGGTGTTCTTGTTGTTGCTTTCAGTGTGGAGGAAATGAAGACTATTGAACACCTATATGCACAAGGCGTAGCAAATGGTGTTCCACGTATGGAGATTTGTGGACGTGAACGAATACTTAATTTAGAACCGCAACTGAATCCGGATGTTGTTGGGGGATTATATGCCCCAACAGGTGGAATTATTGAGCCATATCGCTATGTATTTTCGTTAGTAGAATCGGCACAGAAGAATGGAGTTGATGTCCTGACTCAATTTACAGTTAATCGAGGTGTTCGAGAGCATGATTACTGGGTGATTGAATCGAAAGAGGGAAAAACTGTTAAAGCTAAATATGTGGTTAATTCTGCTGGATTATTTGCAGATGAGGTTTCTAAGGTATTTAATGCGGAGGAGTATAAAATTATACCAAGAAAGGGTGAAGAGTTCTTGCTTCAAAGGAATGCCAAAGGCTTACCTAATCATGTTATTTTCCCTGTCCCTGGTGCTCATACAAAAGGTATTCTTGTAATACCAACTGTTGAAGGCACATTAATGGTTGGTCCTACCGCAATTGAGACAGATGATAAAGAGGATGTAGAAACATCGTCACAGAATCTTGAAACCATATTTATGCAGGCAACTTATATGGTTCCGGCTATTTCTCGACGAGAAATAATAACTTCATTTGCTGGATTAAGACCTACATTAAAAGGAAATGATTTTTATATTGAACCTTCAAAATTACAGCCTAATTTTATACATGTCTCAGGTATTCAGTCGCCAGGATTAACTGCTTCACCTGCTATAGGTGAGTATGTGAAAGATTTACTAAAACAAGAAGGTTTGACACTTATAGAGAAAAAAGAATACGACCCATTTTTGCCACATCCAATTAAAGTCCGAGATTTAACTTTTGAACAGTTAGCCCAACTTGTAGAAAAGGACTCGAAGTATGGACATATCGTTTGTAGGTGTGAAAACGTATCTGAAGCTGAAGTTATAGAGGCTATTTCAAAAGGGCATATAACTTTAGATGGAATTAAGTTCTATACACGGGCTGGAATGGGACGGTGTCAGGGTGCTTTTTGTACTTATAAAATATTAAAAATTATTTCAAAGGAAACAGGAATACCGATAGAAAAGATAACAAAGCGGGGAGATAATAGTTGGATTGTCTATCAACGACTCCAAGATTTCGCAATGAAACAAATTCAGGAGTAATATATGCAGGAGAAAAATTATGATGTTATAGTAATAGGTGCTGGAGCGGCGGGAATGGCTTCCGCATTAAAATCCGCTGAGCAAGGTTTAAAGACAGCAGTGGTTGACCGTGAACCTTATTTAGGTGGTATTCTTTCACAGTGTATTCATAATGGTTTTGGAATACATTTGTTTAAGGAAGAACTTACAGGTCCTGAGTTTGCTGAGCGGTTTATTCAAAGAATAGTTCGCTCGGATATTGATGTGTTTTTAAATACTACCGCAACCAGTATGGCTGTTCATCAGCCTATAAAACAAGTGAATTTATGCAGCAGTGAATATGGGGTTTTGCAAATAAATGCTCGGGCTATCGTTTTGGCCATGGGATGCCGTGAAAGGAACCGTGGCAATCTTGGGATTCCTGGAACTCGACCCGCTGGAATTTTTACAGCGGGTTTGGCTCAAAGGTTGATAAATATAGATGGATATTTGCCTGGTAGGAGAGTGGTCATCGTTGGTTCTGGAGATATAGGGTTGATTATGGCACGAAGATTGACTTGGACAGGTGCAGAAGTCCTTTGTGTGGTTGAAATATTACCTTATCCATCTGGTTTAACACGAAATATTGTCCAGTGTTTGAACGATTATAATATCCCATTATATCTAAGTCATGTTGTAACGAGAATAGAAGGGAAAGATAGGGTCGAGGCAGTTGAAATTACCCCGTTGGAGAATGGGGTGCCTAATTATTCAAAAACGTTTAAAGTTGAATGTGATACATTACTATTTTCTGTAGGATTAATTCCTGAAAACGAATTAACGCAGTCTGCGGGAATAAAAATGAATCCAGAGACAGGAGGTCCTTTGGTGGATACACGACTTATGACCTCAGCAGAAGGTGTATTCGCTTGTGGTAATGTATTGCATGTTCATGACCTTGTAGATTGGGTTTCTGATGAGGCGCAACGTTGTGCAACGGAAGTGGTCAATTATTTACAGGGTAAAACAGAAAAAGTGTTGCAGGGAAAAGTTATAGTGGGGTCTAACTTGAAATATGTACTTCCAAATCGGTATCGGTTAGGGGAAAAAAATCGATTTTCAATGCGTTCTTTGGTTGTGCGAGATAAAGCGACGTTGGTTGTTCGCCAAGGTGAAAAGTTGGTTAGACAAGTTACATTAAGACATGTAAAGCCAGCAGAAATGTTTCATGTGGAACTGAAGCCTGAAGATTTAGTTGAGGTTGTTGATAATGGAGAATTATTACCTATTGAATTTTCATTAGAATAATAGGGTATTAGTAAGATGGAACAAGAGATTATTTGTTTAAGTTGTCCAAACGGGTGCCATATACAAGTAAGAGAAGTTAAACCCGGAACGTATTCTTATCAGGGTGCTAAGTGTGAACGAGGTGAAATATATGCTTACGAAGAGATTACTGACCCAAAGCGGATTGTAACTGCTGTTATTGCAACAAATTCAGATGAGATGCCATATATTCCTGTTAAAACAGACAAGCCAATACCTAAAAAGTTTATTAAACCTTTATTAAAAAAGTTATATACCCAGAAAGTCGACATTCCTGTTAGTGCAGGAAAGATTATTATTGAGAATTTTGAAAATACAGGGGTTAATGTTGTTATTACCAGGAGTTTTCCTATTCACTCTTCTTGATAGGTTCTATGCCATAATTTTTTAATATTTCATTTAATGTATTTTCTGTTATGGCTTCTTCAAATTTTTTTACAAGTTTTCCTTTTGAGTTATAAATAAGTGTTACTGGTAACGCGCCACTTATTTGGGTCTTAAGTGTTTTCTCTATCATCTCAGGAGTTCCATCTTCAAGCAGGTATACAGGACAAGGTAATGGTTTCTTTTTTAAAAAAGGTTCTACGACCTTTTTTCCGTTTTCTTTTCCCTCAATATTAATAAGATAAAGATGAACTAAGTCCTTGGGGTAGTTTTTATAAATATTTCCAAAGAAGGGTAGCTCTTCAACACATGGAGGGCACCATGTTGCCCAAAGATTAATGATAGTAATGCCTTGTCTTTTTTCAGTAATGATGGTCTCAATTTCTTGTAAACGAATAATTTTTATACTTGGCTTGTTTTCTTCTTTTTCTTGAGGCTGATTTTGATTGGTCTCCTGAGCGATTGTGGTACTTGTATACAGAAGAAGGAAAGCCATAAAGAGTACAACAAACAGGATGTTTATAGATTTAACCATAAGTTTTTAAAGTTGTCTTTATAAATATTTTATTGAATCTCTCTTCTGATACCGCAGCCCCAAGCCTTTGTTTCTGGTTTAGGGACAGCCTTACCTTCTATTAAGGCTTCAATAGCATTTTCTGTGTACTTTTCTGTTGGCTTACCATCTGGTCTTTTACGGTCATCAAAAGCACCGTGATATGCAATTTTCCCATCTTTATCAATGATGAAAATTTCGGGTGTTACCTTAGCCTTGACTGCATCAGCATATTTATTTTCAACATCTTTTAGAATAGGATAGGGTTTCTTAACTTCAAGTGCATATTTTTTTATTTCTTCTGGTGTTGTTTCAAAATTAGAATCAATTCCCAAAAAAACGACACCTTTGGGACTGTATTTTGCGTGCAGGTTAATTAAATCTGGATCTGCCCCGCGAGAATAAGGGCATTCTTGGGAACAAAATTCAATTACAACGATTTTACCTTTATACTGGGATAGAGAATGTTCCTTTCCATCATAATCTTTTAATTTGAAATCTGGCATGACTTCACCAATATTAAGGGCATTTGATGAGCAAGAAATGCTTGCGATAGATAATAAAATAATAGAGAGTGCCAAAAAGATAGTATCTTTTTTTACTTGGCTTTTGGAGGCAATTTGAATGTTCATAG
>JAIWNQ010000051.1 GCA_020216745.1 Candidatus Hydrogenedens sp. | reverse complement strand
TTATTTTTCCTCTGTTGGCTTTTGTTATTCAAACAAAGCATGTGATTTAATTATTTCATGAAAAATATTATAACATTTGGAAAACTATCAATCTATTATTGTATAATATAAATAGGTTAAAAAACATCATATTAAAAGATGTTTTATTTCTTTTGATTTTCTTTAGTTTTTTTGATAAAATTTGCAAAATTATGTTTATCTAAAGCCCTGTCTGATAAAGGAATTGTCCATTGGATATACTAAAAATAAGAATAGTGGATATATCAGGCAAGGGCTATCAGATTAACGAAACTGTAAAGGTTTCAGAAATACAGCCTGTTGATGTTAAATCCCTTCCAATTGAGACTGTCAAAGTGGAGGGGGTCATGAAAAAAGTTGGCAAGAATTATTTATTTGAAGGGCAAATAGCAGGTTTTTTTATACACGCATGTGATAGATGTCTTGATGAAACAAGGTATGAAATTAATAAACAAATTATATGGTTATTTGAGCAAGGACGATGCGATAGTTATTTAAATATTATTGTTGATACAGAAAAAGGTGAAGATAGAGGTAAAAAAGGAAAAGATAAAGATGAATTTGATGAATTGGCAGAGAAAAGAACATACCAAGGAGATGAAATTAATCTTGCCCCCTATATTTGGGAAGAGTTGGTGTTAGATATGCCATATAAATTTTTATGTAAAGAAGATTGTGCTGGTTTGTGCCCAATATGTGGCACCAATCTTAATCATAATATATGTACATGTAAGAAAGATGCAGATGATGAATCAATGCATTTAACAAATACAAAGTTATCAGAATTACTACAAGGAATGAACCTCAACATAAAGGAGGATTAAGACGTGCCTGTCCCAAAACGAAGAACTGGAAAAGCAAAAAGAAATATGAGAAGGTCACATCATGCATTGACCAAACCGAACTTAGTGGAATGTCCACATTGCAGTGAGAAAATTTTACCTCACCGTGTATGTCCAAAGTGTGGCTATTATAAGAACCGTCTTGTATTAAAGTTAGAAGAAGAATAATCCTTAACATGGAGAAAAAAACATGCGCATCGCCTTAGATGCGATGGGTTCTGATGGTGCTCCTGCTATTGAAGTGCAGGGAGCAGTGGAAGCGAGTTTGGAGAGGAATTGTGATATTATTCTTTTTGGGGATGAAGAACTCCTAAAAAAGGAATTAGATAAATATCCGAAAAGAGGTAATATTGAAGTTGTTCATACCCCAGAATATATTTCGATGCATGACCAGCCTGTTATTGCGTTAAGGCAGAAGAAGGAAAGTAGCCTTTTGGTTGCATTAAGAAAGTTAAAGATTGGGGAAGTAGATGCGGTTGTTAGTGCTGGCAATACAGGTGCTGTTATGGTTGGTTCGCGTATTGTTCTTGGGATTATTGAGGGAATTTCACGTCCTGCACTGGCTCAAGCACTACCTACAAAGGGTGGGAGAGTTGTTTTATTGGATTTAGGTGCTAATGTGGATTGTCAGGCAAGGCATTTATGTGATTTTGCCATTATGGGTGCTGCCTATTCCCATTATGCTCTCGGGGTTGAAAAACCTCGTGTAGGTCTTATTAATATTGGTGAGGAAATGATTAAAGGGAGTGTGGTATTAAAGCAAGCCTTTCAAATATTAAGTAAAGCAGAAAATATCTATTTTATAGGGAATGTGGAACCAAATAGTGTGTTTGAGGGAGAGGCAGATGTTGTTGTATGTGATGGATTTGTTGGGAATATTATTTTAAAGACCGCAGAATCGGTTGCAAAATTTGTTGGAATATTTATGAAGGAACAGCTCCTCAAGTCCTCAATGAACCGTTTAGGGGCAGTGCTTGCTCGAAGTGCACTCCAAGAATTGAAGAAAACGGTTAATCCAAATGAATACCCAGGGGCACCTCTTTTGGGGGTCCAGGGAGTTGTAATTGCCTTACATGGTGCCTCGTCTCCTTTAGGTATAGCAAATGGAATTCGAGGTGCAATTACATCTGTTAAATCAGACCTTGTGGGACATATTGGAAAAAAAGTAAAAAAATTTTCAATAAAAGATATTGTAGAACCTGAAGAAAAGTTAGAGAGTGGAAAGGACACTTTATCTGATAGTTCTGATAGTATAGATAAGCAACTAATATAGTTTAGTTTATTATTTCAGGAGTTATAACATGGATGGACAAGATATAAAAACAAAAATTTTGGAGTGTGAATGTGGTGCACGATTGGTTCCTCAAGTTGATGGCCATGAGTTAAGAGGGACATGTCCTGCATGTGGTAAAAAGTTGGTAATGAGAATTGACCCTGCAAAGACTGAACAAATACCACCAAAAGATTCACCTCCTCCTCAAGTACAAATTAATAAAGAAGTGGTGAAACTTCCGCTACCAGATGATGGCTTAGAAGAGTCAGGGAGGAGCTATTTGACTTTTTCATCGGATATAAAAATTCGTTCGAGAGAAGCCGCCTCACTGGTAAGTCGGGGGAAAATAGTGGAGGCTATTGCGTTATATCGTTGGATTTGTGAGGAAAATCCAGAACATCGTGATGCATATTATGGTTTAGGTTTTTGTTATTACAAGTTGGGAGATTTGCATAGAAGTCGATGGATGTTGGAAAAGGCTCTGGCTTTGGAACATCCCAATGCAGGAAAACTGTTGATGAAGGTAACACAGAAGATTGAAGAAGAAATGAAATTAAAAAAGCTGAAAGAAGAGGTAAAACGAGAAATTTCAGGTCAGAAAGAGCCCGGAGAATTTATTTTGGATGAATCCGAATGAAAAAGAAACCAAATTCGTCAATTTGATAGATTATTTTCTTGAGCTTGCTGTTTTTGAATGGGGACTTTCTGAAAACACATTAGATACATATAAAAGAAACTTGCTTTCTTTTCTCGATTTTTTGTATGAGAAGCATATAAATGGTTTGGAAAAAGTTGATTCTGCTTTAATACTTGAATATTTACTTAATCTTCAAAAACGAGGACTATCTACGCGTTCTATAGCTCAGCATCTCAGCACATTAAGAGGTTTTTATCGATTTTTATGTGATGAGCAAATAGTGGATACGAACCCTATTGATGTTATAGATACTCCTCATTTATCTCAGAAACTACCCCATTTTATGACAGAAGGCGAAATAGAGCAAATCTTTAAGGTGGCGGAAACTACAAAGAAGAATAAAGAAAGGGACCTTGCTATTTTAGAATTATTTTATTCTTGTGGTTTAAGGATAAGTGAACTATCAAAGATTAGTATCCAAGATATTGTTTTGAATGAGGGTTTATTAAGAGTGCGAGGGAAAGGGGATAAGGTACGTATTGTTCCGTTAGGTAGTAAGGCGATTTCCCGACTTCAAGAATGGTTATCTGTTAGAAATACTGGGAATGTTAAGACTACATGTATATTTGTATCAAGGTCGGGCAAACAAATGGGCAGGACGACATTGTGGCGGATAGTGAAGCAATATGCAATGTTAGCAGGTTTGTCAAAAAAGGTGACTCCGCATACATTTAGACATACGTTTGCTACCCATTTACTTAACAGAGGTGCCGATTTGAGGGTTGTTCAAGAATTGTTAGGACATTCAAATATCTCTACTACTCAGATTTACACACATGTAAGTGTAGAACGGATAACTCGAGCCCATAAGGATGCTCATCCCCGAGCATAATCCTATTTGTGATTTATAAAACAGATTATAATCGTGTGAAAAAATGAATAGTAAGGCATCATAAATGGATTTTTTTGAAATAATTTTATAGTGGGTATGATAAATAAATATGCAGGCAGGCTCCTAAGTTAAGTAAACTATAGTTCTTTTTAGGTTTATTATAAAAGGAAAGGAGATATTATGGATTATCGTAGGTCTATAGTACGGTTTATTATTTTTGCATTGTTAGGATTGGTGATGGAGGTCTTTTTTACAAGTTTCGGAGATTTAATTAAACATGGTGAAATTAATTTATATGGGCATACCTCGCCATGGATGATGATTGATTATGGTTTATTGGGTATTGTAACTCCGTGGTTAAGGAATCCCTTGAAAGCAAATAAGGTTCCATTACCATTGAGGGCATTTGTTTATATGATAGGTATATTTTTTGTTGAGTATGTCTCAGGTATCATCTTTCACAAGGTTATAGGGTTAAAAATTTGGGATTATTCCCATCTTCGCTATAATCTTCATGGACAAATAACCTTACTTTATGCTCCTGCCTGGTATGCACTTGGATTGGGGGTTGAGAAATTGTATGAATGGATAGATAAAGCTTCATGGGCGATACTTACAAAATCTCCAGAAGGCTACCAACCAGAGTAGATAGTTTGTGTCTGTGTTATGGGATGTGTGCATTTTCAAGGATTAAATAATTTGTTTCTATTCCTGTGACTATAGGTATTGAGTTGGTTATGTTTGTTCTGGCACACCAATATATATCTTTTTTAAGTCCGATGGTTCTTAATTTATCAGCATGTGGTGCTGTTTGAAATAATTTCTTAATACCTTCTTTTTCAATTCTTTTTACCCAGTATTCAAATATATCTCTTCCACAACCTATCGATATTTCCAATTGCTGAAGAATGAAACTTGCACTTACCCAGTCTTCTTGAGCAGAGAATTCAGGGGTATCGAATAATCCTGCAGGAACTATTACAAAATCTTTATTTTGTTTTTTTAGAAATTGAATGGTTGCTTTAGCATTGATTGTAGTAGACATAATTATAAAAGGGACATCTCTTCTATATGCTTCAAATAGTAAGCGTGCTCCTGTTGTTGTAGTAAAAATAACTTCTTTCCCCTTGGCATATACCGTTTCCTGTGGGCTGTTTCCAAAATTAAACCCTTCTGGTGGAAGGCCATTTCTTTCACCATACAAGAGAGCGTTTGGAAAAATATGTTTTAGTTGTCGTGCGGTATCTACTTCAGCAACTGTGAATATTTTGGTGGCTCCATGATGAAGAAGCATGGATGCTGTAGCACTTGCTCTTAATGCGTCTACAATAATAATACCTAAATGATTTTCTTTACCGTAAATGCAACCTTCTCTACCTTGGATAATGTGAGCTAACATAAAAATAACCTTCCGATTCTTTATTTTTGAAATAATTTAATTTATTAAATAAAAAAATCAAAAAAAGGTACTTTCCAATTTGATTTTTGAGTTTAAATTGTATATCTTACATATATTACAGTAAAAACGTTGGCGTTGATTGGATATTGCCAGTTGCAATATTCATGGAGCCAACAAAAACGATGGGGAGTAACCCACTGGAGGAACAAATATGCCATTCAAAAAAGCAAAAGAAGGTGATAAGCCTTTGACCAAAGCTCAAATCCTTCAACTACTCGCTGAAGAGACAGGGCTAACCAAGAAGACAGTTAATGAACTTCTTCAAAAGTTAGTCGAGCTGGCTTATGCTCAGGCTCCTGCAGGTTTTGTCATTCCCGGATTGGGCAAGCTTGTTGTAGTACAGCGTAAGGCTCGCATCCAAATCAATCCACAGACCAAAGAGAAGATGAAAGTCCCTGCAAAGAAAGTATTGAAATTCAGAATTGCTAAAGCGGCAAAAGACGCAGTTGTTCCACAAAAAAAGTAATGTAGTATACAATTTTTTCAATACTATATATATTACTGCAGTCTGTAAAAGACTGCAGTAATATTTTTTTTCAGGAATAAATATGGTGATATTGTGGTATAATTTTAATAGGAATGTAATTTGTAAGAAGGAGTAAGAGTTGTTCGGATGTTATATAAAAAAGAATGTTTAATCGGTTGTATATGTCTTTTTTTTATTTTCTCCTATGATGCTTCAACAGAAGTTCATATTCAATCGACGCCTCTTGTTTCAGGTTGTGATATAAATATACAGTTGGTTTCAGATATAGAGATAAAAGAGCAGAATATCGATAAACAGATATTTTCTCGTCTGGAAATCTGTGATATGGGTATAGAGGGTTCTGAAGGTTATCCTGAAATTCCAGTATTGCGTCGATTGATAGAAGTTCCAGTTAATGTGAAAAATGTATCTTTTGTTTACGAAGTTATATCTATTAAAGAAGAGAAAGAATTGCTTTATCCTGTTTATCCAGTTCAACCTCCATGGGAAAAATCTATCGGTAAAGAAAAACCTAAATTTATTATCTATTCCAGTGCATACGAACAAGGAAAAGAATATGGAAGAGAGACCATAACCCTTGAGCCTTTCGGGGTAGTCCGTGGAAAGAATTTATACCAAATTTCATATTACCCAATTCATTATATTCCTTCAGAAAATAAAATATTTTTAAGACGTAATGTAAATATTTCCGTTCGTTGGGATAATGCCAAGTCTCTAAAGGTACGAGATAAAAAGTATGAATCAAAATACGTTGATGATTTATGGAAGCCTTTGATAGTAAATAATCTTTCTGATACAAGTAAAGAGAAAATAGCAAGTAACTACACAATACCGACAGGAATGCTCGTTATTGTAGGGTCTAATTTTATTAATAGTAGCAAACTGAATGAATGGATACAATGGAAGACACAGAGGGGTTTTATAATAACAGTTAAGAATGTAGCAGATATTGGATTAAATTCGACATTAATTCGAAACTATATAAAACAGGCTTATGAAAGTTGGGAAATTCCTCCTTCATTTGTAGTTTTAGTAGGTGACGCAAATTATATACCTGCACAGCAAGGTTATGCTTATTATAATCCTGTTACTGATTTATATTATTCGATTGTAGATGGTGATGAATACTATACACCCGATTTATGGATTGGTCGGATTAGTGCATCTACAATAGCGAATTTAGATAATGCTATTAATAAAATTCTTCAATATGAAAAGGCACAATGGGCACTATCCACACCTTGGTATTTAAAGGCTTCTTTTTTAACAGGTGTTGACCATTATGAAGTGACCGAGCAAACGCATAATTATGTGATAACGAATTATTTTTCGCCTAAAGGTTTCGCTACACAAAAATTATATACAGTAACATATAATGCAACTACTTCTGATGTCTTGTCAGCTATTAATGAGGGGAGGGGTTGGATTGTCTATTCGGGGCATGGTTCTGAAACCGAATGGCAAGACGGGCCTGCAATTACGCAAGATAATTTAAATTCTTTATCTAATACAGTATATCCTTGGGTATTGAGTTTTGCATGCGAAACTGGTCAATTTGGAAGACCTGAATGTTTTGGTGAAACATGGCAACGGGTTCCAGCTGGAGGTGTGGGATTTTTCGGGAGTTCAGAATCTTCATATTGGGATGAAGACGATGTATTGGAAAAATATATTATTCAAAGTTTTTTTGAGAATAAAACATGGACGGCTGGAATGATACTTGCAGGTAAATTAAAATTCTTTAATTTTTACGGCAATATAGGTACAACACAATATTACTTTGAGATGTATAATATTTTGGGAGACCCCTCTACTGAAATATGGATAGGGGAGTTACAGAACCCTGTTATAAACTATAATATATCTGTAAGTCCCGATGGATTGCCATTCCCCTTATATATTGAATGGGAAAATGCCTCTGCAACTTTGAGTAATTCTACGACATTATTTGGGGCTGGTTTAACTGTGTTTGGAAACAATTTAATTCAGTTATCTCCTCCGGGACTTGTTCCTACGCTTACTCTAACCGTAACAGGGAATCCAATTTATCCGATTCAGGTAGAGATTCCAGTTGTACCGGGGTCTGATGGGAGTGTTATTTGGGACAAGTCAGTATATACCGCTTCATCTCTTGCGATGTTGACGCTTTCAGATGCTGACTTGGCAGGACAACAATCAATAGACTTGTCAATAACATCGACAAGTGGTGATTCGGAACAGATGCAATTAATTGAAAAAGAAATACCAGGTTTGTTTCAGGGAACAATTCAATTAACTACAACTAACACGGGACAAAATGATGGAATGCTATCTGTTATCCATGAAGGAATAATTTCCGCAGAATATTATGATGAACATACAGATGAAGGGATTTCACAGATAAAAGTTGCAGAAGCCAATATAGATGCATTTCCACCAGAATTACTACAATTAAACGCTTTTCCTTCAACTCGGAGTTCTGAATTTCAGATTCAAACAAATGAAAATAGTAATGTCAGATTTGAGTATGGATTGCTTTGTTCTACTCCTTTCCCAAATCATGAAGAGTCGATAATGTGGACTACAGACCATAAAATTTTACTAACAGGACTAACTCCAGATACGAAATATTTTTACAGGGTTACTTTAGTTGACCGTGCTGGAAATAGTTATACCAGTGATTGTTCGTTTTTCCAGACTCTCATGCAACCTGATTATTTTACATATAATTATCAAAGCACCATAGTTGATACAGTCCCTATTTCTTACAATCGGATTGTTTTTACACCTGATAATTCACCTGATTATTATTCGGCATGTAAGGAAGATGTAACTAATTTTATGAGAGATACAGGAAACGCAACTCCTATAACATTGGGGGATGATAGTTTTTATTTTCTTGAATTTCCATTAGGCACCAAAGTTTATCTATATGGTACTGAATATACAAGTTGTTATATTGGAAGTAATGGTTATTTGACCTTTACAAGAGGTGATAATGACTATGACGAATCATTAGAAAGGCATTTTTCTATCCCGAGAATATCGCTGTTTTTTGATGATTTAAATCCATCAGCAGGTGGTTCTGTTATCTATCAATTTGAAAAAGATGCTTTTATTGTTACTTATTATCAAGTGATGCGATATGGCTCAGGAGAGGTAAATACACAGGTGGAGTTATTTTATGACGGTAGAATTGCAATTACATGGCTTAATTGTATGAGTTCAAGTTTTATTGCAGGATTGTCAAGTGGAAATGGAGTTCCTGAAAACCTTGAGATATCGGACTTTTTGACGTATGAGGAATGTAAGGTATTGGAAGGTTCAAATGAGGGAATTTTAGAGGGGGAAGGGATTGTCGAGGGGAGCCAAGAAGGGGAAGGAATTATAGAAGGAACGACAGAGGGAATAGTGGAGGGTGAAGGAGTGCTGGAAGGTGAGGGAATAATTGAGGGATTTACAGAAGGTGAGTATATTTATTATTATTCAGCAGATCTGAATCGGGATGGATATCTTAACCTTTCAGAACTGTTGCGAGTTGTTCAGTTTTTTAATATGGAAGGTTATTATTGTGATATAAATAACGTTGAAGATGGATACTCTCCTGGTATTGGTGATGACCATGAATGTGCACCTTATTCAGCAGATTATAATCCACAAAACTGGAAAATTGAGTTTGATGAATTACTCCGTGTTATTCAAATTTATAATTCGGGTAGATATTATCCATGTCCAGGACAAAGCGAAGATAATTTCTGTTTTTAATTTTGTAGATTGATAGTGGATGGGGAAATAGGTTAAATTAGTAAAAGATGTTTATGTCTTTATAATTATAAAAACATTAGTCTGTTATTATGTTAAATAAAGAACGAATATTCCATACACGTGAAATATCTATATTATCTTTTAATGAGCGGGTTCTTCAGGAAGCGGAAGATTCTCGAAATCCTCTTTTAGAACGATTAAAATTCCTTGGAATTTTTTCCTCTAACATGGATGAATTTTTTAAGGTTCGTGTAGCAAGTGTTAAAAGGAGGCTTGAATTAGGTGAACAAAAAATGGCGTATCTTCTTGAAGTTATTGGTGATTTTTCTCGAGAATTGGATGAACGTTTTAGACAAGCCTATCAGACGATTACTGAAGAATTAGCAAATTATGGAATTCGAATATTAACTCATGAAGAGTTAAAAGAATTATCCCCATCTGAATTACAATGGCTTTCAGAATATTTCCAAGAAAATATACTTCATACCCTTGTCCCTATTTTATTGCAAGAAAAAGTTCCTTTACCACCTATTATTGATGGGGCTATCTATTTTGCAATACAAATGAACATCCAAAAAAACAAAAAATATGCTATTCTTGAAATTCCATCCGTTTTGCCCCGTTTTATAGAACTACCAAGTGGTAATA
>JAIWNQ010000050.1 GCA_020216745.1 Candidatus Hydrogenedens sp. | reverse complement strand
TTTCATATATTGATGATGTTATTCGTTTATTTCTTAATGATGTGTTTTATATTTTCCCTTATGATGATATTGAAGCGTATGAATTCAAAATATCAAGGGATGCGGAGTTAGATATTGACAATGATTTTTCAGAAGGTTACATCCGTAAGATGCGAAAGGTGCTGGAACAGCGTAAAGGGGGAAGACCTACTCGGTTTCATTATGATGAGCAAATGCCGAGAAAATTATGTAAAAAACTCCTGAAAGAATTAAAAATTTCGGAGGAAGATACTGTCATTGCGGGTGGGCGTTATCATAACATGAAAGATTTAATAAATTTCCCTGCACGAAGGCAAGATTTACTTTTTGAACCTTTGCCTCCTGTTGAACATCCAGTTCTTAGTAGAACATCAAAACTGATATTGGATATTGTGGAAAAACAGGATATTTTGCTTACATATCCCTATCAATCGTTTGACCATGTGATTCGTTTGATACGTGAGTCTGCAATTGACCCAGATGTTGAAGAAATAAAAATTACTATTTATCGTGTGGCTAATCAATCTCGAATCGTAAATGCTTTAATTAATGCTGCAAGGAATGGTAAGAAGGTTTTTGCTTCGATAGAACTTCAGGCAAGATTTGATGAACAACATAATATCCAAATTGCAGAGCGATTAGCAGAAGCAGGTGTGCGTGTTGCTTATGGTGTTCCTCCTATGAAAGTCCATGCAAAATTTCTATTTATAAAAAGGAAAGGCAAGAAATTTGTCGCACTATCGACAGGTAATTTTAATGAGAAAACAGCAAGACAATATGTAGATAGTATTTTACTTACTTCAAATGTACAGATAGCAGAAGAAGTTGAAGAAGCGATACGGTTATTAGATAGAACGTCGGGATTGCCTCCATTAAAAGCACCTGATTTTGAACATATTTTAGTTTCACCTTTTACACTTCGCAAATCGCTAAATAGGCTTATAAACCGTGAAAAAGAAAAAGGGCCTGAAGGTTATATTTTGTTGAAGGTGAATCATCTTACCGATACGAAGATTATAAAAAAACTAAAAGAAACAGCAGATGCGGGAGTTCATATTGATTTGATTGTTCGTACTACTTATGCTATGCCTGCACATGCTAATATTTATGCGATTTCTATCTTGGATCGCTTTTTGGAGCATCAACGTATCTATATTTTTGGTAGAGGTGCAAATGCGGATGTATATTTTTCATCAGCAGATTTAATGGAACGAAACCTTGATTATCGAGTTGAATCTGCGTTCCCTATACTTAATCCTGAACTTAAACAGCAAGTACTCAAAATGGTATCTTTTCAAATACAGGATAATGTAAAGGCAAGAATATTAGATGAACGACAGACAAACCGTTATGTTGAACATGGTAAGGGAACAATTCGTGCTCAATATGCCACTTATCAATATTTCTCTGATTATTTAACTTCTTGTGAGTCACATTTGGAGTAAAGACATTATATAAACTCTTTACTATTTTTAAAATATGTTCCAATGTAAAATGTCAGAGAGACTCCTTTTAGAAGGAGAGGGAATAACAGCAGGATAGCCGATAGCAATTAAACTCACTAATTTATAATGAGGAGGAACATTTAGTAATTTCAGGATAGCATCACAGTAAGGTTTTTTATCCCCGGCTACCCAGCACGAGCCCAAGCCCAATGCGTTTGCTGAGATGAGGATATTTTGTGTAGCTGCTGAGCCATCTTCAATATAGTATTTTGTATCTTTACAAATCACAGCAATACATGCTCCAGCTTCACTAATAAATTTACCATGGTCAGTAGTTTCGGCAACTTTTCTTTTTAATTCTTTGTCAACAATAACGATAAATTCCCATGGCTGTTCATTTCTTGCAGTGGCAGAGAGTCGTCCACAATCAACCAGTGTTTCCAGCAATTCTTTTGGAACCTCTCTATCTATGTATTGTCTTACAGAACGACGTGTTTTAATTGCCTCAATAGCATCCATAATATTCCTCCTTATCGTTCTAAATTATTATTAAAGCGGGGCATCTTGTAATATATCCAAACTGGTGCTTGTTCCTATTCGGTTTGCACCTGCCTCTATCATGGTTACTGCCTCACCATAGGTTCGTATACCTCCTGCTGCTTTAACGCCGAGTAAATTTCCAACAGCTTTCCGTAACAGTTGAACATCCTCAACAGTGGCTCCTTTTATTCCGTATCCAGTTGAAGTTTTCACAAATGAGGCTCCTGTGCGTATTGCCATTTCACAAACCGCTACTTTCTCATCAGTACTTAAATAACTTGTTTCTAAGATAACTTTTACGGGTACATTTTTAGCTGTTTTTACAATGGCTGCAATCTCTTTTTCTACATAGGCTGTATAGCCTGATTTAAGAGCACCAATATTAATGACCATATCAATTTCTTGTGCCCCATTGCGGATAGCTTCTTCTGTTTCGAGTACTTTAACATGTGCTGTTGTGGCACCAAGAGGGAAACCTATACAAACGTCGACTTTTATTGGGGTATCCTTTAACAACTGAGCACATAATTTTGTCCATGTTGGATTAACACTTACAGAACAGAAATTATTTTCTTTTGCTTCTTCACAAAGGATTCGAATTTCATCCTCTGTAGCATGGGGTCGAAGTAAAGTATGATCTATCATTTTTGCTAATTCGTGTCTTTTAATAACCATATCTAAATCTATTTCCTATTTAGTTGTATATTATAATCTCAACACACTGAAACCGCCACTAATTTCAAAAATAGAACCTGTCGCATAATCAAACAAACCATCTGCTATGGCTTTAACACATTTCCCTATGTCTTCTGGAGTTCCCCATCGTTTTTGAAGAAGCAGACCTTCTTGAATTAGTTTGTCGTATTTTTCCTTTACAGGTTCTGTCATATCTGTCATGATAATTCCTGGGCGAATTTCAAAAACAGGGATGTTATATTCAGATAAACGGACTGCATATAATTGAGCAGTCATGCTGAGACCTGCTTTGCTTATACAATACTCTGCTCGGCTTGGTGATGCAGTATTTGAAGAGATGCTTGTTATAAAAATAATCCGTGGGTTATATGGTATCTGTTTTTTTTCTATCCGTGTCTGTATCATTCGCTTGGCTATTTTTTGAGTGAAGAAGAAAGGTCCTCGTAAATTTGTGCTTAATACATGGTCGTAACTTTCAGGGATACACTCTAAAATATCCATGCGACGTTCAGGAGCAATTCCTGCATTATTTACTAATAAGTCGATTTCAGGAAGATTATGAACTTCTTTTAAAAACCAATCATCCTGTTCTTTAAGATGTTCGATATTTAAAGAAAAAGGATAACACTTTACTTTATATTTTGTTTCAATTTCATCTTTTAATTTTTCAAGCCCTTGTGGACTTCGGGCAATAGCAATAATATTATATCCATTTTGTGCCAAAATCGAGGCTATCCCTTTCCCAATACCTCTGCTGGCACCTGTAATTAACGCAGTTAGGTTATTCATGGTCACATCTCTTTATGTATTCATAACTCATTTTGAATCATCTGTTCCAATGTTTGGAATTTGCGTATCCACTCGTAATCAAATGGACCTTTCCTGAGGATTTCTCCACATTCAGGAAAGGAATTGTAGTTTTTGCAGGATTGACTGGAACAATAAGCACCGGCACCTTCGACAACCAAAGCGTCACCAATGGTAGCCTCTTTTAACATTCGTGGCTCTAAACTTTCAGGGTCACCTCGTTGTGGAGTAAAGATGTCTCCACTTTCGCAACAATGTCCTGAAACAATGTAAGGATATTCTCCTTGTGAAGCATTATTATGCTTAGATACGAGTACAAGTGGGTGTAATGCACCATACATTGATGGGCGGACATTTTCAGTCATTCCAGAATCAACTTTGATAAATCGGTAACCTGAAGGTCCTGTATCAACCACATCAATTACACTACAAATTAAAGAACCAGCAAGTGCCACTAAATATGTTCCTGGTTCAATTTCAAGATGAAGTTTTCTACCATATTTTTTTTCAAACTCATAAAAGGAGGGAAGGATTCTTTTACCTATTTCTTGTAGATTTGCGGTTTTTTCATCAGCCATTCTTGCGACTTTGTATCCACCTCCAAGACTAAGACGAGTTACATCTGGCATCTTACTTGCTGTATCTAATGCTAAATGAGCACAATGAACCCATACCTCAGGGTCAGAACCAGAACCAATATGTGTATGTAAGCCAGTGATTTTTAAGTTATATTTATTCGCAACTTCATACACCTTGTCCAAATATTCATGCCAAATTCCGAAACTTGATGACGGTCCTCCGACGTTAGTGCGATTAGAAGAGCCTGAGCCTAATCCAGGATTTATTCGAACACTCACTTCTGTTCCGGGGAACATTTCTCCATATATTTTTAATTGTTGGAGAGAACACGCATTAAATAAAACGCCCTTCTCTACGAGCATTTTGAGATTTATAGGGAGTTGCTGTGCTGTTATTTGTATATGTTGAGGGGGAATACCAGCACGAAGAGCCCTTTCTGCTTCATATTCACTACTGGCATCTATATGCAATCCCCACTTGTGAAATTTCTGCAGAATTTTGCGAGTAGGTAGTGCTTTCATTGCAAAACGAGCGGTAAAACCAAAGGCATGGGGAAATGATAAAACTTCTTGAGCCGATTTAAACATACTTTGTTCATCATAAACAAAAATGGGGGTTCCATAGTTTTCCTGAATATGCAATACTTCTTCCTCAGATAAGAAAAACAACTGTTCCATTTTTTACCTCATCTTTTTAGTTGGGATGTTAATATAAATTTCGATATTATTTATGTGTAATATGATAAGAATAAAATAAAGTGATAAGATTTTACAACGATGGCACGCGAAAAAAAAATTTATGAATGTTCGGAATGCGGTTTGATTTCACCTAAATGGTTAGGACGTTGTCCCCAATGTGAGTCATGGAATTCATTTTTAGAACGGGTTTCAACATCTGTCAACAAAAATTATAAAGTAGAGAGTTCATCTCAAGTCGTTTCTATTGTTAATTTGGAATCATTTGAGCATCTAAGGAAACGTATTCCAACAGGGGTGGATGAATTTGACCGTGTTATAGGTGGTGGGATTATACCTGGAGCAGTTATTTTGATTGGAGGTGAGCCAGGAATAGGGAAATCTACATTGGTACTTCAAATTGCTGGGATGTGGTCTAAAAATGTTGGCTCTGTATTATATGTTCATGGAGAAGAGTCTTATCATCAAGTAAAAGATAGAGCGAGCCGAGTTAATTCTATTCAAGACAATCTATTTTTATTCTCATCTACTATCTTACAAGAGATACTTTATGCGATTGATGAACATCATTTTTCTCTTGTAATTATAGATTCAATTCAAAGTGTTAGTAACCCAGAAGTAGACTCTATCCCAGGTAGTATTACACAGGTGCGGGAATGCACATATGAACTTGTTCAGAAAGCCAAAGAGAAAAATATACCAATGTTGATAGTAGGGCATATCACGAAAGAGGGTTATATTGCAGGACCGAAGGTGTTAGAACATATTGTAGATACAGTATTATATTTTGAGGGGGAAGGGAAGTTTTCTATTAGAATATTGCGAGCCATAAAAAATCGGTTCGGCTCTACTCAGGAGATAGGTGTATTTGAAATGTGTGCTGAAGGATTAAAAGAAATAACCAATCCGAGTGCGGTTTTTCTACAAGAACGTCCACAGGGAGCAAGTGGTTCTCTTGTGATGCCTATGATAGGTGGTTCAAGACCTTTATTGGTAGAGATTCAGGCTCTTGTCGGAAAAAATAGAAATCCTCAACCACGACGTGGAATTATGGGATTAAATGCGCAACGTGTGTCCTTATTGATAGCAATTTTAGAAAAAAAAGCAGGTATTTTCCTTGCGGATAGGGATATTTTTGTTAATGTGGCAGGAGGAATTTTTGTAGATGAGACTGCGGGTGACCTTCCTATCCTTATTACATTGCTTTCAAGTTTTTGGGAAATTCCAATGAGCCCTGACTGGGTTGCTTTCGGTGAGGTTGGTTTGACAGGAGAAATCCGCAGAGTTAATGCTACACGAATTCGTCTTAATGAAATTTCAAAATTTGGTTTTAAAACATGTATTATTCCTAAATATGAGTCTTCGGATATCCCAGAAAACTGTAGAGATGTCCATCTAATTTCACTAACAAATGTATATGAATTAAAGAACCTGTTTAAAGAACGGGAGGAATCTTATGAGTAGTATCCACGATACAGATGAACTCTTCAAAAAAGCCCTTCAGATGGTTGCACCAGGGAGCAAGGTTCGTGAAGCACTTTCTGCAATAATTCAAAGTGGAATGGGTGCTTTATTATGTTTTGGCGAACCCAAAAAATTGTCTCAACTATCAGAGGGAGGTGTTGAACTAAATGCGGAATTGAAACCGCAACTTATTTATGAATTATCAAAAATGGATGGAGCAATTATTCTTAATTCAGATGGAACACAAATTTTATATGCAAATCGTTTTTTGAAGCCAAATGCAAAAATTCCATCCGATGAGACAGGGACACGTCACCGTGTCGCTCAGAGAATGGCACAACAAGCCCATTGTATTGTTGTTGCGGTGTCACAACGTCGTTCTTCGGTGACGATTTATGTGAATGATAAAAAGCATGTATTAGCCCCATTACCTACGTTGCTTAATAGAGCGATGCAATCATTGCAGACCATTGAGAAATTTTTAGTTACAATGAATCAGTCTTTGCAAGATTTGACTATTCGCGAATTTCAAGATGTAGTAACTATCTTTGATGTTTGCAAAACAATTCAAAGGACGCAGGTGGTTTTGAGGTTAGCAGATGAACTGAACCCAATTATTCTCGAATTAGGGACTGAAGGTCGGTTAATTCAAATGCAATTGAAAGAACTATTAATTCCTGTTCCAGAGGCAGAACTGGTTATTAAAGATTATTACCGTGAACGGACTGGCTTCGATTACAATACTGTGTTACAAAAGGTTCACGAATTATCACAAAATGAATTAATAGACCTCGGAAATATAAGTCAGATTTTAGGTTATAGTGCGAATCTTCGTTCTGTTGATATATATCTAACACCACGTGGTTATCGTATTTTAACAATGACGCATAGATTACCCACAGCATTGATAGAGAATCTTGTAACAAAATTTGGTGGATTTAAACAAATTTTACATGCCTCAAAAGAGGACTTGATGGATGTCGAGGGGATAGGTGATGTCCTTGCGGAACGTATTAGAGGCAGTTTAAATTTATTACGTAGCCAGATGGGATTAGAATTTCGGAGGTAATATGAAAAAAATTCATGAATGTATTATTAGATTGAATAATGAGGTTTCACCTAATCATTACCGCTTGGTATTGCAAAATAAAGATATTCCTATCCATGCTTTGCCGGGGCAATTTGTGATGTTGGAAGTATCTACAGGGTATTATCCATTTCTTAGAAGGCCTATGTCGATTGAGAGAATATTCCATGATGGCATATCAATTTTATATAAAGTCTGCGGAGAAGGGACAAAGATTTTATCAACGTTATCAGCTGGTGAAAAAATAAATGTGCAGGGACCGTTAGGAAATTCATTCCCTCTTCCAGAAGATAATAAACGTTCTCTAATAGTGGCAGGAGGAATAGGTGTTGCTCCTTTCCCCGCATTGGTAGAAAAAATATTAAATATTAAAGGTATTGCTCCAGAAGTAATTTTAGCGGGAAAGACTTTTAACCATTTGTTATGTGAAAAAGATTTTCGACAAATGGGATGTAAAATCCATTTAGTTACAGAAGATGGGAGTGCTGGTTATAAAGGTATGGCAACAGATTTCCTTAAATCATTGGATTTGCCAGAAAATATACTTATTTATACATGTGGTCCTTTACCTATGATAAAAAATGTTCATGAGATATGTAATAAGAATGGGTGGCTATGCTATGCATCATTAGAAGCGGAGATGGCATGCGGTGAAGGTGTTTGTTTGGGTTGTGTTCTTCCAGCAAGGATTGAAGTAGAAAAAGAAATGATGGTTCGTGTTTGTAAAGAAGGGCCTATCTTTGATACACGGATAATTCTGTGGGACAAAATCGGAGAGGAATAATATGAATGTAAACATGAAGGTAACCATTGGAAACTTAACATTAAAAAATCCTGTAACTGTTGCATCAGGTACGTTTGGCTATGGTGAGGAATATTCAGAATACTTTGATATATCTTGTTTAGGTGCGGTAACTGTAAAAAGTTTAACACTTAAACCACGTTTAGGGAATCCACCACCTCGTATTGTGGAGACGCCCGCAGGGATGTTAAATGCAATTGGGCTACAAAATGTGGGACTTGAGGTATATCTTAAGGAAAAACTTCCTTATTTACGGCAAAAGAAATGCACAATTATTGCTAACATCTATGGGACTTCAATACAGGAATATGAGGAATTAGCCGAAAGATTAGAAAAAGAAGGTGGGGCAGATGCTATTGAAATGAATTTGTCTTGTCCAAATGTGCATGATGCACGGAGTAGATATAAATGTCCATTAGTTGCTCAATCGCCAGAATGGGTAGAAAAATACACAATGGCAGTTCGTTCAAAGATAAAACTACCCTTAATTGTAAAACTTTCACCGAACGTTACAGATATTACAGAGCCTGCAATCTCAGCTGAAAAGGGTGGGGCAGATGCTATATCAATAATAAATACATTATTAGGAATGAGTATTGATATAAAGACACAAAAGCCCAAATTAAAAAATGTTGTAGGCGGGTTAAGCGGACCTGCTATTCGACCTGTTGCAGTTAAGATGGTTTGGGATGTAAGTAGAACAGTAAAAATACCAGTGATTGGTATGGGTGGTATTTGTACTGTTAATGATGCGTTAGAATTTATCTTTGCAGGTGCAAAGTTGATAGCTGTTGGTTCCTTTATATTTCGTGACCCCTTAGCACCAATAAAGATAATTCAGGGATTGGAAGAGTATTGCAATTCTCACCGAATTGAAGATATTAATAAATTAATAGGTTCAGTAATTATTAGCTAACACTTAAAATAATTAATAAAGAGGGAAAAATGTCTGAGCGATTAATTTTAGGTTTGGATGTAGATACCATTTCAGAAGTAAAACAAATTGTAAGTATGTGCCCACAATGTCTCTGGTATAAAGTAGGTAGTCAACTTTTTACTCGGTGTGGACATGGGGTCATAACTTTTCTTAAAGAACAGGGGAAAAAAATATTTCTTGACTTAAAATATCATGATATCCCAAATACAGTAAGAAATGCGGTAAAATCTGCTTGTAGTTTAGGAGTAGATATGTTGACTATTCATGCCTTAGGTGGAAGGCAAATGGTTAAGTATGCAAGAGAAGGTGTTGAAGGAACAAATGTTAAAATTATTGCAGTAACCATATTAACAAGCCATACCGAAGAGCAAATTCAGAAAGAATTAGGTATATCTTGGAAATTAGAAGATGCAGTGTATAACCTTGCTAATATGGCTCTAAGTGCTGGTGGACATGGTATAGTATGTTCTCCTGTAGAAATTGCTATTTTAAGGGCAAGGTTAGGAAATGATTTTCTGTTGATTACTCCTGGTGTTCGTCCTACATGGGCATCAGAGACTCATGACCAAGCCCGTGTGATGACTCCAAAAGAGGCAATTCAACGTGGAGCAAATATGTTGGTTTTATCTCGTCCTATATTAAAAGCAGATAACCCAGGACATGCGTTTGACAATATTGTGAAGGAAATTGAACATGACCAATGATGAAGTTATCCAAATTTTTATTCAGCATAAGGCTTTACTAAATGGCCATTTTGTTTATGCGAGTGGAAGACATGGAAATAAATTCCTTCAATTTTCACGCATTTTGCAATATCCGAAAGTAACCGAGCGATTGTGTTCAGAGTTAGCAACGTATTTTAAAGAATTCCATGTTAATTTAGTAGTTGGTCCAGCAACAGGCGGAATTGTTCTTGCATATGAGGTAGCA
>JAIWNQ010000049.1 GCA_020216745.1 Candidatus Hydrogenedens sp. | reverse complement strand
CGACAACTTGGATGTCTGACAGCGTTTCTCGAAAAAGAGCCAGATAAAACAATGGCTATGAAACGTGGCTTTACCTTAGTAAAAGGCTGGAAAGTTATAGTTGTAGAAGATATTACTACGACAGGTGGTTCTGTCAAAAAATGTATAGAACATCTCCAGGGGCGAGGTGCTGAAATTGTCGGAGTTGGTTGTATCGTTAATAGAAATCCAGGTAATGTATTGTTTGATGTGCCTTTTTTCTCATTAGCAGAAATAAATTTAGAAACATGGGAACCAGAAGAATGTCAACTATGTAAAGATGGACAATCTATTACAGAACCAGACAACATCCTTCTTACCTAAAAGATATAATATAAACTTATAGATATAGAGTAGGTTATGAGAAGAAGGGAAGTAACACATAATAGAATCCCCATGAAAATGGTAAAACGTTTAGCAATCCTTGGGGGGAGTAGCGTATATATTCCAGCATTTCTATATGCTGTTATGAAGAACAATTTAAGAATAAAAGAGATTGTATTGATAGGTAGAAATCCCGAAAAACTTGAGATAGTCTCGTCGTTTTGTAAAAGGATGGCTGATAATATAGGTTATCCATTAAAGATAAAAAGTTCGGTTTCAATTGAGGAAGGGATAGAGGATGCTCAAATTATCATAAGCCACATTAGGGTCGGTGGCTTTTTAGCAAGGATTGATTATGAAAAGAGACCTTTAAATTATGACTTGATTGGAGATGAGAGTTTTGGTGCTGGAAGTTTTATGAATGCTGTAAATACACTTCCCATAATGCTTGAAGTTGGAAAAATTATCGCCTCAATAAATCCCGATGCATGGCTAATAAATATGACCAATCCGATGGGGCTTGTTGTTGAAACGTTAACGAGATATGCAAATCTAAAACACGTTATTGGAATATGTGAAACAACAACAACTTACAAAAGAATTATTTCTGACATATTTAGAGTCCCAGAAAAGCAGGTTCGTATTCAATATATTGGGTTATATCATTTGGGGGTTGTATGTGATGTGTTAATTAATGGTGAAAGTGTTATGGTGGAACTTATCGAGAAAATTGACAAAGAACTCCCAAATCAGTTTGACCATGAACTAATGTCTGTTTTTAATGTTATCCCTTCAAGAGCGTTAAGAATATTTCTTCGAAAAAATGAATACTTAAAAGAGCAACAACGGAAACCACAGTTTCGCTCCGAAATGTTATATGAAAACGAGTCAAAAATTTTGAACATCTATAAAGACGAACAAATAAAAAGTATTCCTGATATTGTATATGAACGGAATCCTATATGGTATGAAGATTTAATTGTTCCACTAATCCGTGATTTGCAAAGTATTTATTCAGAAGAACACATTATTTGTGTGCCAAATAAGGGATATATCCCAGAATTTCCTTATGATACATCCGTAGAAATTCCGTGTGAAATCAGCAGAAACAGATTTAAACCTTCTATGAATACTAAATTGCCAGAAGTCTTTCGTGGTTTGTTACTCACAGCAAAAGAAAGTGATAGATTGATGATTGAATCAGTTATTAATCGGTCTTATGAATATGCACTTAAATCCCTAACAATAAATCCATTTGTGAATTCATATTCTTCTGCCAAATCATTTTTGGATGGGCTTGTAAAGGAAAGAAGAATAAATTGGCGGGAAACGTAACGTTAATTTTTACTGTTTGTTTAAAAGTGCCATGATTAAACAAATTATGAGATAATTAGATTAAATTGAATAATTTTAATGATAATAAAGCAACTAAAAGGATAAAATAAAACATAAAAAGTAAGAAAGGGATGATATGAAATCAAAATGGTTTATAATGTGTTTTTTTATAACAATATTTGTATTTTGTCTATTTTCGGGAGTTATAACGGCACAGAATATAAAAATTACTGGGGACAAGAGTTTGGATGCGTTGTTAAAATCTGACAATCTTGTGACAGTTATATTAAAAAACTCAGGTGCACAAGATGTTAACCTTAAAT
Organism: Candidatus Hydrogenedens sp.; assembly: GCA_020216745.1. Lineage (GTDB taxonomy): Bacteria > Hydrogenedentota > Hydrogenedentia > Hydrogenedentales > Hydrogenedentaceae > Hydrogenedens. The sequence goes on along the minus strand of JAIWNQ010000049.1, from coordinate 8,000 downwards.
TAATTGAAGTACATCCCGAGTACTTGGTTTTTGAATCTGAAAAAGAGGAACGAGTGACGTATAAATTAGACCAGATTTCTGAAATTATAATTCAGAAGGAAAAAAGGGAAAAGACATCAGTTCAAATTATGCCAGGTATCACATTGCGGACAGAAGACAGAATGACTGTTGAAAGAGCTTGGGTTCGTGTTGAAGAAATTTACAAATCTTCGGAGAGCAATCAGGACTTAAAAGTGGAATGTGCGGTTTTGCTCACTCTTCACAATTCTCAAGAAGCATCAGAATATTTGCAAAAGTTACTCGATGCTAATGAAATATCAACACAATTAGTATCCGCAAGAGGGATATATCTTACAGGAGGACAGGTGCCAACCGCTTTACTTAGAAGCGGTTTGGAGCATGGAAATCGTGCGGTTCGAATCCAATCAACAATATTAAGTGGTTTAGTAGGTTATCGGGATGGTATCCCATCGTTAATGAATATGCTACAGGACAGGTCTGGAGAAATTAGTGGTCCTGCGGCTCGTGCATTAGCAATGTTAGGTGTTCGGGAAATTATTCCTAAATTATTAGAGATGTTATCTTCCCAGAACGAAGATAAGTCAGAATCAGCAGTCTATGCATTTGTAGAATTAGGTGGAGAGGATATAAAAGAACAATTAAGGCAAATCATTCCAAATTTACAAGGGATGGCACAATATCGTGCAATAAAGGCACTTTTCTTTATGAAAGATCCTAACGGAAAAGCGTTACTCTCACAAATATTTGAAGATCAGGTAACATTAAGACCAGAAATTGCTCTTTTACTTGCAAGAGAGCAAGAATGGAAAGCTCAACAATTTTTGAGGACACGATTAACCCGACGAGAAAATCCAACGGATTCTAATTTTATATATCGTGCTCGAGCCATTACCGCTTTATATGAAGGAGGAGACCCGACTGTTTTGCCTCAGTATCAAGAATTAATGCGAGAAGGAAGTCCTGTGGTTCGTAAGGAAGTGTGCAAACTTATATTTATATTAGGGGATAAGAATTTATTAAAAATATTGCCTTCCTTAATTGAAAATCGGGAACCAGAGGTTGCATTTGAAGCTTGTCGTGCCGCTATTGGTGTAACCTTGCCTGAATACAGAAAAAGATACATTAGATTGAAGGGTGAACTGTGAGTTCAAAGCTTCATCTTGTAATTTATGGTATTGTCCAAGGTGTTGGTTTTCGATATGCGACATACCGTAAAGCAGTGCAATTAGGTTTGAGAGGTTGGGTTCGTAATAAAAAAGATGGAACTGTAGAAGCAGTGTTTGATGGACCTGAAGAAAAAGTGCAAGAGATGTTACTCTGGTGCCATAAAGGACCGCTTGGAGCTAAAGTTAGTCACGTAGATGTCTCTTGGGAAGAAACTTCGGAAAATTATACGACTTTTGAGATTAAATATTAATTTTGGAACTATAACAGTACAATTAACATCAATATATAAACTATTTTATGCTATTTCCAAATTTATAAATATTTTGTAGAGAGAATCCGTCTCTAAATTCAGAGGATAAGTATGAAATTGAAATAAATATATTAGTTGAACCATAATAAATGTCAGATTCAACCTAAGTATATAAAAACCCATCAAAAAGAAAGGAATATCTTATGCAACAGCTTTTAATTTCCTCATTATTTATTTCTCTGGTGTTGTTTGTTTCCGTTATTCTGTTAGGCTCAAAGACATCTTTTGCAGATAACGAATTGTATACTGGAGGTGCTCCCAACGCGGAAGCCATCGGCTGGAAGATTGGTTGTCAGGCATACTCTTTTAATCGGTTTACATTCTTTGAAGCAATCGATAAAGTCGCTTCTATTGGACTTCACTATATCGAAGCATATCCAGGCCAGAAATTATCCAAAGAGACAGGTGATGTCGTGTTTGACCATAATATCTCTCCAGAACTACAACAGAAAGTAAAAGAAAAATTACAGCAAGCAAACGTAAAACTTATAAATTATGGTGTTGTAAACCTTCCGAATAATGAAGAAGAATGCCGTAAGGTATTTGATTTCGCAAAAGCCATGGGGATAGAGACGATTGTATCCGAACCCCCTGCGAATGCAATGCAACTTGTTGATAAACTGACAGGAGAATATGGTATTAAAGTAGCAATTCATAATCATCCTAAACCTTCTTTATATTGGGATTATAAAAAAGTTCTGGAAGTAACAAAAGATGTGAGTCCACGAATTGGTTCATGTGCCGATACAGGACATTGGATGCGTTCAGGAATTAAACCAATGGAAGCTATTGAGGCATTAGGAACAAGAATCATATCGTTCCATTTAAAAGATTTAGGTGAGTTTGGGAAGAGAGATGCCCATGATGTTATTTGGGGAACAGGACAAGCAGATATAAAGGCAATATTGACATATCTTTATAAACAGGGATTTAAGGGAGTTTTTTCTATTGAATATGAATATAACTGGGAAAATTCACTTCCTGAGATATCTCAATGTGTCAAGTATTTTGATGCTGTGGCGAAAGAACTTTCAGGAAAGTAGAGAACATACCATTACTAATATTCAAAATTGAATGAGGATGGAGGTGTAAGAATACACCTCCATTTTATTTTATGATAAACAATAAAATATTAAGAGGTACTTATGAATAAGATTCTCTTATGGTTATTTGTAATTATTTTGTATATGATACCTACCGCCTTATATACAGAAGATAGTAATCAAACACCTGTATTTAAATCAGGCGAGGAAGGGTATGATACATTTCGGATACCATCATTAATAAAAACAAAGCAAGGTTCACTTATTGCTTTTTGTGAAGGGAGGAAAGACTCCGTCTCAGATAGTGGAAATATTGACCTGATTTGTAGAAGGTCGGAAGATGATGGAAATACCTGGGGACCTCTACAAGTAATATGGGATGATGATAAGAACACATGTGGTAATCCCTGTGCTGTGATTGATAGTGAAAGTGGAACGATTATTCTATTAATGACCTGGAATCTTGGAGAAGATTCTGAACCTGAAATTATCGCGGGAAAATCAAAAGATACACGTCGTGTATTTATTTCACGTTCAGTAGATGACGGTCAAACATGGACAAAGCCAGAGGAAATAACCTCCTCTACTAAGCATGCAGACTGGACCTGGTATGCTACAGGGCCTGGAATAGGTATACAACTGGAAAGTAACCTATACAAGAATAGAATTATCATTCCTTGTGACCATGCCAATAAAAAAGATAATCAATGGTACTCACATGTTATATTTTCAGATGATGGAGGGAAAACATGGAACTATAGCCAGCCAATAGGACCTAAGCAAAACGAGTGTCAGGTTGTAGAAATTCAAGATGGCAAATTATTGTTGAACATGCGGAATTACAATCGTGAATATCCATGTAGAGCCATCTCAATAAGTTCAGACGGGGGAACTCATTGGGGAGATATTAATTACGATTTAACACTTGTAGAGCCCGTATGTCAAGCAAGCTTGATTAAACATAAAAGGAATGATAAAGAATATCTTGCTTTTTCTAACCCTGCAGACAAAAAAGAACGAATTAATATGACTGTAAGAATAAGCGATGATTATGGCAAAACATGGAAATACAATCAATTAGTATATTCAGGTCCTTCTGCTTATTCCTGTCTTTGTTCCTTAAATAAGAATGAAATAGGGATTTTATTTGAATGTGGAATGAAAAATCCTTATGAACAAATTGTTTTTAAGAAATTAAATATTCGGTCTCTTATTAAGGAAGATTAACAAACAAAAAGGAAAAGAGTCATGGATATGAAATTGAGACAATTAGGGGAGAGTGATATCTATATTACTCCTTTGGGGTTAGGATGTTGGCAGTTTAGTAATCAAATTGGGTTTGCTGGAAAGTTCTGGCCATCATTAAAAGAAGTTCCGAGTGATGATATTATCCGTGTAACCTGGGAACAGGGCATTAATTGGTTTGATACTGCTGAAATGTACGGTTGGGGCGTTTCAGAGCAATGTGTAGCAAATGGATTGAAAAGAATTAATGTTCCGCCAGAAAAGGTTATAATTGCAACAAAATGGCACCCTGTTGCTCGACGTGCCTCGAGGATGTTTCATTCTATCGAAGAGCAAATTCAGCGGTTGTCTCCATATAAAATTACCCTCTATCAAATTCATTCACCTACGTCATTATCAAGTATTAAGTCTGAAATGGAAGTAATGGCAGAGTTGATAAAGTCAAAATATATTCAGGTTGCTGGAGTTAGCAACTATACTGCAAGTCAAATGAAAAAAGCACATACATATCTCGAAAAGTTTGGTTTTCCACTGGTATCAAATCAGGTACATTACAGTTTACTTCACCGTCGCATTGAAAAAAATGGTATTTTAAGAACAGCTAAAGAACTTGGTATGACTATTATTGCATATTCGCCATTAGAGCAGGGTTTATTAACAGGAAAATTTCATGAAAATCCAGACCTTATTAAAACAAGGGTAGGTTGGAGAAAATATTTTCCATTATATCGCCCTGCGGGTTTGCAAAAAACGAAGCCTGTGATAGATACATTAAGAAAAATAGCAGAACGGCATGGTGTTACACCGTCGCAGGTTGCACTTAACTGGTTAATACATTTTCATGGGGAACGAGTAGTTGCTATTCCTGGGGCTACAAAAATTGAACAGTCAGAACAAAATGTAGGAGCGTTAAAATTTCAACTATCAGATTCGGAAATGGATGAGATTGATAAAGTATCTCAACCTTTTATTTAATCGAAGTATTTTTTGAACTACCCATAAACATAAGAATTGTCATTGAAAATAGAATAACAATAAAATCGGATACCCATGTTTGTACCCGTGTTACTGCACAAGAACAACCGCGTCTAATTTGTGAGCCACATGTCTGTAGTTTCTTTATTGCCTCTTGTAATTCTTCTTTCGTTAGTTGTTCATCTTGATTTGAATCGAATGAGAGAAATACATCTAAACTTAATCCCTCAATTAAATTTTGTGCTTCCTGCAATGTTAGAAAGCCATCTCCGTTTGCGTCCATAGAATCAAAATTATCGTACATTGCGTACGCAAAATCTATTGGTTTATCTACTTTGGGTATATTAACGTTTTGAACACTTAATGTTATTAATAAAACAATACAGATTCCCATAATTATTTTCCTTATAGATTACATTATAATGTTATACTACATCCGTTAATTTTAGTGATGTCAGGATAAATTAAGCAAATTATCAATATCATGAAAAATACATTGAGAAATAATAACAGCAGTCATCATAATAAAACAGCGGTTATTATCCCCTGTTATAATGCTGGAAATAGGTTAAAAAAAGTTGTTGAAGCTACCTTAAAATTTCCAGTAGATGTGTTTGTTGTTGATGATGGTTCAACCGACAATTGTATAGATACAATTATTCAGTTGCCTTTACATATTATATCTTTACCTCAAAATCGGGGGAAAGGCTTTGCTATTATTGAGGGCTTAAAAACATCTTTGACTTCTAAGGATTATGAGATATTTTGTTTTTTAGATGCGGATGGACAGCATAATCCTGAACTTTTGCCTATGTTTATAAAAATGTGGGAGGAACACAAATATGACATTATCATTGGCCAAAGAAGTTTTAAACCAGGACAAGTTCCGTTGGCAAGTAAGATAGGCAATTATTTTACACATTTTATCCTACGTATCTTGGTGAAATGCCCTGTTTCAGATACACAATGTGGTTTTCGACTGTATTCTCGTGCATTCGCTGAAGAAATTATTCAATGCGTCAAGCCAGGACGGTATGAAACAGAAACATTAATATTATTGTTGGCAATTCAAAAGGAAAAAACAATAGGGACTATTCCTATTCCTTCTATTTATGAAGACAAAAATCGCTCATCCCATTTCAGAAAAGTTTACGATTCTTTTAGAATCCTTAGTGCAATCATTAAATATTCATTTATGAATTTATTTAAATAAAGTGTACAAATCAGTTTCTGAAAAAATCTAATGCCTCACGATAGAATGTATTACCCATCATTGCTGTCATGTGGTCTCTCCCTTTAAGGAAAATACACCGTGCATTTTTCATATATTTTTCGAGTTCTTCCACCCCTTTACTTAATGGGTCTTTATCACCCACAATTACAAGTGTCGGAACGTGGTTATTTCTTAAAGAATCTTCCGTTACAGCCATTTCTTGAAATTGTTTCATCACATCAGCCATTGCTTTTGAATCGGACATCATGTTTAATCCAAAATCTAACAATTTAATACGCCATTTTGGTGGTTCTTTTCTCCCTGGTTCTAATGCTTTGGTTAGGGGGTAGTATCCTTTTCCATTTTCTAAAGATTCTACCAGTTCCATAAGGATTTTTATATTATCTCCATCCACTTTTTCATATCCAGCTCCCCCAACAACAGCTTTGATTACACGTTCTGGATACATTGTTAAAAGTTTTAATGTTGTAAAACCTCCCATCGAATAGCCCATAATATACGCTTTGGGAATATTTAAATGGTCCAGTAATCGGATAACATCATTTACCATTTCTAATCCATATTTGTTTGGTTCAGAGGGTTTGCCACTTAATCCATGTCCACGATGGTCAAAAGAAATAACAGTAAAATGTTTCCTTAATTTTTTTATCATCCCATTCCACCTCCAATTTAAGTCTGCATTAACTGCATATCCATGAATTAAAACTAATGGCGGTCCGTTACCCTCAACACGATAATGTATTTTGCATCCGTTGGAATCAAAATATTCTCCTTTTACCCGATACTTTAATAAAAATAGAACCAGAAAAATACCAATTATAATTAATAAAATAAAAGAGAGGAGAATTATTAAAAAAATCGTCATATTGTGGTCTCCTTTTAGTTAGGGTTATTTTTAGTTATAAAATTTTCTATTGATGAAGCAAATTTCTTTTTGAGTAAGGTTGTCAAATGTGTCCCACCTTCTATCCAAACAACGTCATCATTAGGTAAGACAGTACTTAACTCATTTATTGTTTTGCACATCGGGTCTGCAGTTCCACCAATAAGTAATATTGGCACTTGGCAAGCCGAAAGGTCATTTTCCTCTACTTCAAGTGCGGTAACACTTTCTAATAAGTCGGCTATGGCATCCAAATCATTAGTCTTTTTGGCATAACAATTGGCAAATGCAATTGAAATTCTGCCGAATCCTTTTTTCTCCATACCTACCAGTTCAAATAAAGGTGTGCAGTCCTTTTTTTCACGTATAGCATTATATATACGTTTTAACTTTTCTATATTTTCTTCCGATTGTTTCTCCCAACCAGCACCTGCTACTGTTACAGAATATGCTCTTTCAGGATAAAGTGTCGCAAATTTTAATGCGATGAAGCCTCCAAGCGAGTACCCGACAATATGTGCTTTTTGTATCTTTAAAGAATCCATAATTCTTCGAACATCCTCTACTAAGTTTAATCCATAATTTTCAACACCATACACAACTTCTGATTTGCCATGCCCACGTAAATCAAATGCAATGACATGATATTTTCTTGATAATTTTTTTGTAATCCCTGGTAACCGCCAATTTAGGTCTGCATTTGCAAGAATTCCATGAATAAGAATTACAGGTGTTCCTTGTCCTTTTTCTAAATAATGAAATGTAATGTCATTATTTAGGTAATGCCCTTGTTGTTGATGGAAGATAGCACAGCTTATGTTTATGATTGAAGTTAGGACTACTATTATGCTTAATTTTATGGTAAATCCTGAATTTTTAATATCTATTTTTGAAAATAAATCATCAAAATTCATATCATTTAACCCTTAAAATAATTTAATGTATAGATTTAGTAATGTAGTTTTTTATGTTATCATATCTGTTAGTATTTTTTGTAATATGAAGTATCTTTCTCCATATTTATATATGCTTGGAGCCTCATTTTGCTTTTCAATCATGTCGATTTGTGGAAGTTTAATTGGGGATAGCCTTTCTTGGATTGCGATTTCATTTTTTAGAATC